>CAKQFW010000042.1 GCA_934230965.1 uncultured Prevotella sp. | reverse complement strand
GTATTATTGGTAGCAATTGGCTGAACGATAAACGCGACTCTACAAACACCACATGGAATAAAAAGATTACAGTAATGTCGGTAAGCAAACTTGAGAAGGCTACGCCCCTCAACTCTTGGAAACCTTACCAGGCATGGCTGCTGAACGGAAGATATCCGTTTGTAAGAACAATATATGCGTTACTAAACGACCCGAAACGTGGTCTGCCTTGGGGCTTTGCTCATTTCATAGAACAACCTAAAGGTCAGCTCATCATTTTCAAGGCGGGTTTGTTACCTACTCGAGGCGAAATATCTATTCGCGATGTAAATGTTAACAACAAGCCACGATAAGACAAAAAAGCAAAAAAAATACTTTATACGAGGATGGCTTATGTAACTTTTGAACGTTTGTTACGTTATAAGGATAAAAGCAAGTTACATTAAAACGAACAGCAAAGCTGTCACAATGGTGACAAGCTAAGAAAGGAGAAATAAACATAAGTCGAATGATTAACAATTAAAAAACTGAATTATGAAAGCAATTAAATATTTCGTTATCGGAGCAATGCTGGCTGGTATGTCAGCGCCCGCAATGGCACAGGTTGACAAAGCTCAGGTTGATGCCATTACAAAAGTAGTGATTGATGCTAAGGGCGATGTTAAAGCCACTAAGGATCAGGTTAAGGATTACATCAAGCTCAACAAGAAGAATGCTGACGCTATCGCAGCATTGGGCCGTGCTTTTCTTAATGCAAAGAACCTTGAGCAAGCAAAGTTGTATGCTGATCAGGCCATCAAGGTAGGCAAAAACAACGCTGCTGGCTACATTCTGCACGGCGACATCTCTGCTGTAGAAGAGAATGGTGGCGAGGCAGCTATGTGGTATGAGACAGCTACTACTGTTGACCCCAAGAACCCTACATCATATGTAAAATATGCTCGTGTATACCAAAAGGTTGACCCCGATGGAGCTGTTGCCATGCTGAAGAAGCTGGGCGAGGTTGATCCTACATACCCCGTTGACGCTGCTGCTGGCTACATGTTCTCACAGAACGACCGTTTGAAGACAGCTCTCGAGTATTTCGATAAGGTGAAAGACGTTACCACATTGGAAGACTACATACTCTTCGACTATGCTTCTACAGCATACGTAATGGAGCAGTATGACAAGGCCGTTGAACTGGCTGGTAAGGGTATTGCTAAATATCCCGAATACAACGCTTTCAACCGTATTGGTATGTATGCAAGCGACAAGAAGAAAGACTATGAAACAGCTGCAAACTATGGTGCAAAGCTTTTCGCTGCTAACGATACTGTAAAGTTCACCGCAAACGACTATATTTTCTATGGCGATGCACTGACCAACATTGGTAAGTATGACGAGGCGGTTGCTGCTTACAACCACATTGCTGAAGTAGCTCCCGAGAACAAAGAGGCTAAGAAGCTTATATCTGCCACATTGGTTAAGGCTAAGAAATTTGCCGAAGCTGTAACTGCCATGGAAGGCTACATCGCTGATAAGGGCGAAGGCGTAACCTACAAAGAGTATGACGCTCTGGCCGACATCTACATCGACGAGGCTGATGGCGCTGAGCAAGCTGCAAAGATTGAAGCTTACAAGAAGGCCGATAAGGTATATGCCACTATCGCTGAGAAGTTCGACTACGCTGCTACATACGCTGTATGGAAGCGTGCGTTGATGAACCACCAGATCAACCCCGACTTGAAAGTTGGCTTGGCTCTCCCCTACTACAAGCAGTATATCTCTCTGGTTGAGCCTAAGGCCGACAAGAGTGCTGCTGAGCTCAACAAGCTGGCTACCGCTTACACCTACCTCGCAGTTCACTACATTCAGAACGACAAGAAGGTAGAGGCTAAAGAGTATGCAGGCAAACTGCTCGAAATTAAGCCCGAAGACCCCAACGGTCTGCAGATTATGAGCATCAAGTAATCATAATGCCCTGGACTTAAAAGTTAAATAACCGCTAACCATTGAAAGTTATATAACAATAGATAGAAAAGGATTGAACACGCAGCAATGCTGTTCAATCCTTTTTATGTAAATAACCAAGTAAACAAATAAACAAAAGAAGCTATGAAAAGCAAACACACACATTGTTGTATATTGTGCATTATTGCCCTATTGATGTGCAATGCGCTAAAAGCAGCCATGGGCGACCGATATACATTGGTTACAAGCACGTCAGAATTAGCAGACAACGACGAATTCATCATCGTAGACAAAACCATCATAGCAGGCAAAGAGTGTACTCGAACGGTAGGCTCATTCAAAACCTCAAGATTTGACGGCTGCCCAGTAACACTTGAAGGAAATGATGCTGTGATATCAGATTCAAATACCACTATCTTTGTCTTGGAAAAGACAGAAAAATACAGCTACATAAAGACGCTATCAGGAAGCAAATATCTTTCTGGCAACAAGAGTGAACGTAAAATTAAATTTGAAGACAAAATCAGCTCGACAAATCAAGATTTTTGTAAAGTCACATTCATTTTTGAAAACAATAATAATGTGAAAATAGAAATTGGAAGCAAGAACTACAAAAACTTCTGGTGCTACTACAAGAATGATGGAACATCTATTTGGAATGTATATACCGCTTCTAGTTCTACCACCTACATTTACAAGAAATCAGGCAGTGCAACAACAGTTGACATTACATTAGACGGTCTCAATTCAACAGCCGATAATGCAGCTACATTGAAAGGATATGATGGCAAGACCATAGATAAGATAACATTAGGACGCGCCTTTGCTGCCGACGGAGGCTGGTACACCCTTTGCTTGCCTTTCGCCTTAACAGCCGACGACATTAAAACAACGTTTAAAGACGCACTGTTCAACGAATTTGAAAGCGTTAGCGTAAACGATCAGGGTGTAGCACAGTTAAAGTTCAAGAAGGTAACCGAGACCAAAGCAGGTGTTCCCTACATGGTTTTGCCCCGTGAAACCGTAGAGATTCCTGTGTTTAACAATAAAACTATTGAGAAGACAACGCCCCAAACCATCACAAGAACTTGCAAAGCAAGCGATGATGAACAACTAAGTTATCAGTTTGTTGGTGTTTACGACCCCACCGTAGTTTCTGGTGAAAACAATGTTCGCTTTGTTGGCGGCAATCAAGGCACCGAACTGCTCATACCAGATGGTAAGGGCACAATGAAGGGTTTGCGCGCTTACTTCGTCTTCCCGAACAACTCCAACGGCAATATAACACTTGCCAAACTAAATGTAGAAGACGACAGCACGACAGGCATCAATACAGTTTTGCGTCCCGAAGCCAACGTTACTGATGCTAATACCTCAGCCATCTACACTCTCTCAGGTCAAAATGTTCAAAAGAAGAACAACAGCCTAATGCCTGGCGTGTACATACAAAATGGCAAGAAGTTTATCGTTAAATAAAAGTATGACGATAAAAGTTGAAGGACAAAAATCGAAAGATAAAAGACGATTAGCGAAAGTCGAAAGACATGAGACGATAGCGAAACTCGAATAACAAAAGGCGATAGCGAAACTCGAAAGACAAAAGACAATTAGCAAAAAGAGTAATCAATAACAATATATAAATATAAAAGCGAAACAAAAGCAATGAAGTTAAATTATATACGCCCTACAATCATAATATTATCAATTGAACCCAGCGGCATAATGGCTGGTTCAGGTTCAGTAAAGAACCAAATATTGTTGGATGCAGGAGATGGCAGCGAAGGCAGCACTCTGAACGATTATGGCAATACAGGCAAAATTGATGATGCACGTTCTAAGGGCAATAGCTCAAATATTTGGGAGTAATAGAAGAAACTCCTTCAGATAACTTCCATGAATTATCCAAATAGGACGGGGCGCGGAGACCACCGTCCTACTTGAAGGGAGCATCCGTTCAGTTAAAAACAAATACTCGCAATAAGAAATTATTAAATTGTTAAAGGCACTATAATCTTATCTGAGCCGATAATCTACAAAGAAAGATATTGAAACAGAAGCGTCCTTGAAGAGGGCGAACACTTTATAAGCTAAACAATGAATTAGAGCTATGAGTGTCAGCCCTCTTCGAGGACGCTTCTTTTGTATGATGGCTACTGCAGGTTCCATCACTTCATTCAGAAACCTACGGTTACAGATATTCACCTCCTTTGTCGACGTTTGCTCCCCTTACTCAAACGTAAGCGTTAGTTTGCCCACGTAGACAGCGTTTTTGCCGTTTTGGTCAACAGGCACTTGTTTCCCATCAAGGTCTTTTACGTAGCGTAGTTCTTTAAAATTAGTGTGTGAGTGTCCGCCCAGCAGCAAGTCAACGTTACGCGAGCGTGCTAAGAAATAGGGGTCGCCCATCTCGTCGGGTTTCAGCCATCCCAAGTGCGATATACACACCACCACGTCACATTTCTCCTGTTCTTTCAGCAGTTTGGCCATCTCATTGCCCACCTCTACAGGGTCGAGATAGCGCACGCCCTCACACTTACTCATGTCAACAAGACCTTGCAGTTCGGGGCAAAGACCAAAGAGCCCAATCTTCAATCCATTGCGATGCAGCACCACATATTTCTTTACCAGTCCCTCAACCGGTGTGCCCGTAAAGTCGTAGTTTGAGCACACGATAGGAAATTTCGCCATACGAAAGAGGCGTGCCATGTTTTCAAGGCCGAAGTCAAACTCGTGGTTACCTATGGTAACAGCGTCATACTTCATGCAGTTCATCAGTCCTATTTCCACCTCGCCTTTAAACAGCGAGTAGTAAGGCGATCCTTGCGAGAAGTCGCCACTATCAATGAGCAGCAGTTGTGGGTTACGTTCACGTTCTTGTTTTATCATTGTCACACGACGCACAAAGCCGCCACGTCCAGCCACGCTGGTGTCGGCCAAGTTAACGTTCAGCGGCATAATACAGCTATGCGTGTCGTTAGTGTGCAATATCTCCAGTTGCTTTTGTGCCTGGCAAGCCATGCTTACCAATAGAGCGAGCGCCAAAAATATCTTTTTCATATCTCTATTTTCTTTTTCTTTGTTCAATTGTTGCAGGCCGAAGCCCTTGTTTCATACAATAGATTATTTCACCACGATACGTCCTTCAACCTTACTATCTACCACCTGCCCTTTAGCAGCAAAGGCGCGGAAATAGTCCATAATCAAGAAGCGCACATTGTTCTCTTCGTTTTGTGGCGACACCACATTTGTTTTAGCTTTAAAGGCTACCATTTGATCGTTACCTTGCGCCAGATAGTCGAGCGTAGCAATGCGATACGACTTTTTAACATCGATGGGCTCACCATTAACCGTGGCCGACACCAGCGTGCTATCCTTACCTATCTCCAGTTTTACGGCATGGCTCACGCCCTCGCCATATCTGGCAGCTATCTGTGTAAACAATTCGCGCACCTTGTCGCCAGAGAGTGTTAAGAAGCAAATTTTGTTTTCAAACGGTGCCACGTCGAGCACATCGCCCACCGTGATATTGCCTTTAGCAAAGGCAGCACGTATGCCACCCACATTATACACAGCAAAGTCGGGTTTCTCATTAAATCGCTTCGAAGCCCATATTAAGATATCAGGCAACAGGTTCGACAGTTCGCTTTCAGGTCTTTTCGAGGCTATATAGCGTGCTGTTTGTCCCACCACAGGGCTCATCAAGCTGTCTACCTTAGCGCTGTAAGGTTTCAAAAAGGCAGTAGCCTCAGCATCTGGCTGCGCATCATATCTGCTATCTACCAGCACACGTGTTCCGCTGATGTTAGCCAATTTCGGTTTTTGGCTTTTTGTAGAGGCACATCCCACGCACAGCACAGCCAGTGCCGCCACAGCCATCCCCTTGGCACTAAAACATTTTTTGTTTATCATATCATATTGTTTTTAATTTCTTTGGCAAAGATAACGCAAACCGAGAGCAGAGATGCAAGCTTGCTTGCAATCTTTGCCGAGGTGCAGCTTATCTCTTGCAAAGATAGCAAGAAAAGTTGTGAATAAGCCATCTTTAAGCTAAAAACAAAGCGCCAGATATAAGACCTCGAAGCGGTAAGTAGTTAAAAATCATGTCATAAAACATTTTATAGTATAAAATATTTGTGGCATAGCGAAAAAAGCCGTAACTTTGCACCGCTTTTCGGCGTAACCGATGACAGGATGAAGAGTAGCCCGTTATGTTACGTTGGAACGATAAACAAATTTAATTATCAAAATTACAATGGATTTAATTAAAGTTGCTGAAGAAGCATTTGCAACCGGCAAGCAGTTCCCCGAGTTCAAGTCGGGTGACACCATCACTGTCGCTTACAAAATTATCGAGGGTTCAAAGGAGCGTATCCAGCTCTACCGTGGTGTTGTTATCAAGATTAGCGGCCATGGTGAGAAGAAGCGTTTCACCGTTCGTAAGATGTCTGGTACCGTTGGTGTAGAGCGTATCTTCCCCATCGAGTCGCCCAACATCGACAGCATTACCGTTAACAAGCACGGTAAGGTTCGTCGCGCTAAGCTTTACTATCTGCGTGGCCTCACTGGTAAGAAGGCTCGTATTGCAGAGAAGCGCGTCGTTACAGGCGAGTAATCAACCTCCTTTCCACTCTAAGCGGAAAAATAAAAAAGGACAGAAGCACATCTTCTTCATGGTGCCTATGTCCTTTTTTTATGCCCTTTGTTGATATCTGTTTTAAAGATATCCCTCCTTTCAATTATTTCTTTTTTCAGATTTTTCCTTGTTGGTTTATTGTTTTTTTATTTTTACTTGCGGTGTCGAGTCATAATTTCCCTCGCCATCGTCAGTTCCGTGCAACGCATTTTTAAAGGCATCCCAATTTTGAAATCCCAGTAGCAGCGACAAATTATCCAGTCGCTCACGCTTCGGTTTATCGGTTCCCAGCAGGTATCCAATAAGCTTTTTAAGCGTTTGCAGTCGCAACGGATTTTTCCGAACTACGCCATTTTCCATGGCCGTTTCCATCTTGCGTAGCTCTTTCATCAAATGTTCCATAAATACAAATCTCCTGATAGCTTTTATACTGGGCACAAAAGTAACAAAAAGAAATGAGATGGCGCACATCGCGAGGGTTGTTTTTTTGGTCTTTTTCACATTCATATCCTAATATTTAGCACACCAATATCGCGGTGAGGCAAGGCATAGTGTTGTGTATATGAAAAAAAAGCATTACTTTTGCAACGCAATATCACATTTCTTCAATATCCACGAATATGAAAGAATTAGCATTAAAGTACGGATGCAATCCTAACCAAAAGCCTTCGCGCATCTACATGACCGAAGGCGAGTTGCCCATCGAAGTGCTCAACGGCCGTCCGGGCTACATCAATTTCCTCGACGCCCTCAACTCATGGCAGTTGGTAAAAGAGTTGAAAGAGGCCACTGGCCTTGCCGCTGCAGCCTCATTCAAGCACGTATCGCCTGCAGGTGCCGCCATTGGTCTGCCCCTGAGCGACACGCTGAAGAAGATTTACTTTGTTGACGACCTTAACATTGAGCTGTCGCCCATTGCCTGTGCCTATGCCCGCGCCCGTGGTGCCGACCGCATGAGTTCGTACGGCGACTTTGTAGCGCTGAGCGACACTTGCGACGCTGCTACCGCCACCCTTATCAAGCGCGAGGTGAGCGACGGTGTTATTGCCCCCGACTTTACCCCCGAAGCCCTTGACATACTGAAGGCAAAACGTAAGGGCACCTACAACGTTATCAAGATTGATCCCGCCTATCGTCCTGCTCCTATCGAGCACAAACAGGTGTTTGGCGTTACCTTCGAGCAAGGACGCAACGAGGTAAACCTGAGCGACCCTGCCCTCTTTGCCAACATTCCTACACAGAATAAGACCTTCAGCCCCGAGGCTATGCGCGACCTTATCATCTCGCTCATTACGCTGAAATATACCCAGTCGAACTCGGTATGCTATGTAAAAGACGGACAGGCTATCGGCATCGGTGCCGGACAGCAGAGCCGCATCCACTGCACCCGCCTGGCTGGCAATAAGGCCGACATATGGTGGTTGCGCCAGCACCCCAAGGTGATGAACCTACCTTTCATTGACGGCATACGCCGCGCCGACCGCGACAACACCATCGACGTATACATCTCTGAAGATCACGACGACGTGCTGCGCGATGGCACATGGCAGCTGTTCTTTAAAGAAAAGCCCGAGGTGCTGACCCTTGAAGAGAAGAAAGAATGGATAGCACAGAACACTGGCGTAGCGCTGGGCTCTGATGCCTTCTTCCCCTTCGGCGACAACATCGAGCGTGCCCACAAGAGCGGTGTGCAGTATATAGCACAGGCTGGTGGCTCAGTGCGCGACGACAATGTTATCGACACTTGCGACAAATATGGCATTGCAATGGCCTTTACTGGCGTGCGCCTCTTCCACCATTAATCGTTGGTAGGCACAACGCTACCGATAAACAACGAATATTAATAACGAGTAGATAAACATTTATGAGCAAAGGCGACGATATTGACGCTATCATTGCTGGCGGCGGCATCTCTTGGGGACGCGGCGGAGCAAGCAACAAACGCGAAGACGATGGCAAGGTGAAAACCAAAGCCAAAAAGAAAAAATACATCACCGGAGCCCACGGAAGCGGCTCGGCCCGGCAGAAAGCTAAATACCGCGAGCAACGGGCCAACCGTAGCAAGCGGTAAGACGAGCATAACCCGAAAGCCGAAAGAAGAAAACATGAGAAAGATTATAGCTGTGGTCGTCATGATGATGACATTTGTGGGGATGCACGCACAAGAACGTGTGGTGCAAAACAGGCCATACACCGACCTGCGCCCGCTGCACTTTGGTGTGGTGGTGGGCACGCACGTGCAAGACCTTGAGCTCACACTGGCACAGCCTATCACCATCACTAACGACGACGGAACCACCGAAACAGCCATCGTCAGCGCCGACCAAGACCGCTGGGACATGGGTTTCAACGTGGGTGTGCTGGGCGAACTGCGCCTTAACACCCACTTCCA
Organism: uncultured Prevotella sp.; assembly: GCA_934230965.1. Lineage (GTDB taxonomy): Bacteria > Bacteroidota > Bacteroidia > Bacteroidales > Bacteroidaceae > Prevotella. Next base: position 2,773 of record CAKQFW010000042.1, on the reverse strand, counting down.
GTTTCGCTTCGCCCCCACCATGTATTTCGGCACAAGGCACCTCACCTACCGCAAGCTCACTGCCCTTGACGACACGGCACCGCTGCAACAAACACAGGAACTGAAGACCGTGTATATAGCCTCGGCCTTCGACCTCATCTTTGCAGCGCCGCGCTTCAACAACCACCGCCCCTATCTTATGGCGGGCCTCACGCCCACCATCAACCTTAGTGGCAAAACTGGCGACATACTAAAGCTGAAACGCTATGGCATGTTTGCCGAGGTGGGCATGGGTTGCGACTTCTATCTACCCTTCTTTAAGCTTCGCCCCGAACTAAAGTTCATGTACGGGCTGGGCAACTCTATCGACCAGAACCACGCTAAAGAGATGCGCGACAAGAACCTAAAGGTTTATACCAACGCGCTGAAAGAGGCTCATACTAAGATGATTGTGCTCAGCTTCTACTTTGAATAAGGTGCGCAAGGCCACAGCACACAATTTTTATTGTGTAACATAAGGACCGATGTTTTACAAATAAAATTGTTAAATTTCGGCCGAATAGTGCACAATATAAAATAAAATGCTTAACTTTGTGGAGTTTTAAAGGCAATGGCCTAAGAATTATACAATAACATTATTAACAATATTTTTTAATAAACTATTATGGCTTACGTAATTGGTGACGATTGTATCGCTTGCGGTACATGTATTGACGAGTGTCCTTCTGGCGCTATCTCTGAAGGCGAAAAGTATTCTATCAACCCCGATGTCTGCACTGAGTGTGGCACATGCGCTGACGTATGTCCCTCAGAGGCTATCAGCCTGGGCTAATCATCTGGTTGCATAGAGCACACAGATAATAGCCGCCACCATGCTATATGGCGCGGCACAAAAATAAAAGAGCTGTATCAGCATCTCTACCAAAGAGAGCGATACAGCTCTTTTTCTGTTTATTTATATTGCTGTCTGGTTGAATATCTCAATTTAAATTGCTAACTTTGCCAAGCTTAATAAAACCCACTGAGTAACGCCAACTTTATAAGCTAAAGTAGAGGCATGCACAATGGGTAGGGCTGCCAGCTGGCAGAGATGTACCACACGCTCTCTACTGGCATATTAATCTATTGCTTTTCACTGATTTATCATTTAATTAAAATACAGAATTCAACCCGTGTATATAGGAATAGCAGGAAATATTGGTTGCGGTAAGACTACGCTTACACAGATGCTTGCCGAGCATTACCAATGGGAACCGCGGTATGAGGCTGTAGTAGATAATCCTTATATGGACGACTACTATAAAGACTTGCAGAGGTGGTCGTTTGCCATGGAAGTGTTTTTCTTGAAAGAACGCTTCAAAGATGTTCTCGATTTTTCTAATTCGAAGAACATTGTTATTCAAGACCGAACCCTTCATGAAGGTGTGTTCGTGTTCACGGCAAACAATTATGAGCAAGGCAACCTGAGTGACCGCGACTTTGAGACGTATATGGAGCTTTATGAGATTATGGTAGAGAAGATAAAACTGCCTGACCTGATGATATATCTCAGAGCTTCAGTACCCCATCTTGTGGAGAACATACAAAAGCGTGGACGTGAGTGCGAACAAAAAATACCTATCGAGTATCTTCAAGGTCTGAACGACAGATACGAGGACTTTATCCAGAGTAAATATAAAGGAAAAGTGCTCACGATTGATGTGGATAAGCTCGATTATAAGACGCGTCCTGACGACTTTAAATTTATCACAGATAAGATAGACGCTATCTTTCCCATACATCCTACCCATATTAAATAACAGAAACAACAATGCATATAGCTGTAGCCGGTAACATTGGCAGTGGCAAGACCACACTGACAAAGATGTTGGCAAAACGATATAACTGGTCACCCCGTTTTGAACCCGTAGAACATAATCCTTATCTTGACGATTTCTATAACGACATGTCAAGATGGTCGTTTAACCTGCAAATTTACTTCCTTAACAAGCGTTTTAAAGAAGTGGTAGAAATAAGCCAAAGCGACAAAGACATCATACAAGACCGCACCATCTTTGAAGATGCCTGTATCTTTGCGCCCAACCTGCACGGACAGGGATACATGTCTGACCGCGACTTCAACAACTACTCCGACTTGTTTGACACGATGATGACGCTTGTAAAATTGCCCGACTTGATGATATACATTCGCTCTACCGTGCCTAATCTTATTAACCAAATAGGCAAGCGCGGACGCGAATGTGAACAGACAATACGTATCGATTATCTTACAGGATTGAACGAAAGATACGAAGAGTGGATAAAAGACTATAAGGGCAACCTAATTATTGTTGATGGCGACACTCAAAAGTTTGAGTCAGATGCCGAAGCCTTCAGACGCATTACAGACAAGATTGACGCACGATTGTTCGGACTATTTAAGTAGCCCCTTCGTCAACTTTGTTTCTACCTTCCCATATAGCTTAAACAAATTCAGCTAAAGATAATAAAGCACAACGGCTATAGACACCCATCGTTATAGGGCTGTCTATAGCCGTTTTTAGTATTGTTATATTTCAGCATTTTACTGTATCAAACTAGAAACCTTATCAAGTGATAAGCCTGTCATTTCGGCAACAACATCAGCAGACATACCTTTGTCAAGCATCTTTTTCGCAACTTCAATAAGTCCTTCTGCACGACCTTCGGCAAGGCCCTCAGCTCGACCTTCAGCACGTCCTTCAGCAAACTTTTTCTTTTCTGCCGTTCTTATTGCATTCACTATATCGCGATATGCATTAATACTGTCCTCATA
>CAKQFW010000041.1 GCA_934230965.1 uncultured Prevotella sp. | reverse complement strand
TTAAATAAGATAGGCGGCATCTCAACAATAAAAATAAGCAAGCTTATTTTGTATTGTCTTCGATTTGCACTATCTTTGCAGTATAAACCTGAAAATATGGAAGATTATATTGTATCAGCCCGAAAATACCGCCCCATGAGCTTCGACACGGTGGTGGGACAACAGGCCCTGACCACCACGCTGAAGAACGCGGTGAGCAGTGGTAAGTTGGCTCACGCCTACCTGTTCTGCGGACCACGTGGCGTGGGCAAGACCACCTGCGCACGTATCTTTGCCAAGGCCATTAACTGTATGCACCCCACAGCCGACGGCGAAGCTTGCAACGAATGTGAAAGTTGTAAGGCGTTTAACGAACAGCGCTCGTTTAACATCTTTGAGCTCGATGCCGCCAGCAACAACTCGGTTGAAAGCATCAAAAGCCTGATGGAACAAACACGCATACCGCCTCAGGTAGGCAAGTATAAGGTGTTTATCATCGACGAGGTGCACATGCTGTCCCAACAGGCTTTCAACGCCTTCTTGAAAACACTGGAAGAGCCGCCCTCATACGTAGTGTTCATCTTGGCCACTACCGAGAAGCATAAAATTCTGCCCACCATCTTATCACGCTGTCAGATATACGACTTTGAGCGTATGAACGTGACCAACACGGTGAACCACCTGAAGATGGTGGCCGCCAAAGAGGGCATCAGCTATGAAGAAGAAGCGCTGACACTGATAGCCGAAAAGGCCGACGGTGGTATGCGCGATGCGCTCTCTATCTTCGACCAGGCCGCCAGCTTCTGCCAGGGCAACATTACCTACGCCAAGGTGATAGAAGACCTGAACGAGCTTGACACCGACAACTATTTTAAGATGGTAGACATGGCGCTGCAGAACAAAGTTACTGAGCTGATGATGACGCTGAACGGCATCATCAATCGTGGCTTTGATGGTGGCAATGTGATAACGGGCTTGGCATCGCACCTGCGCAACGTGATGATGGCGAAAGACCCGTCGACACTGACATTGCTCGAAACCAGCGAACAACAGATAGCCAAATATAAGCAACAGGCCGAAAAGTGCCCCACCAACTTTTTGTATAGGGCGCTGAAGATATTAAACCGCTGCGACCTCGACTACCGACAGAGCAACAACAAACGCCTGCTGGTAGAGCTGACACTGATAGAGATGGCGCAGCTGACTCAACCCGACGACGACACCAGCGCGGGGCGTGGCCCTAAACGTTTAAAATGCCTGTTCAAATACATCATCGCCGCTCCCACAACATCGGCAGCACAGGTAGCCCCGGGAGCAAAACCGCTGTTGCGTGAGAAGAAGGTGCCCACGCCAGCTAACGATGTGCCTACACCTTCGGCCCCAACGACAACTACGACAGCAGCAGCCACTTCGGCTCAAACAGCAACAGTAGCTTCGGCTCAACCCGCAGCAACCACTTCAGTATTGCCTGGCGGCACAGGTAAACCGCTCAAACTGAAAGGATTGGGCATGACCTTTGCCAGCCTAAAACAGCAAGAAAAAGAGAAAAAGGTGAACAACGCCGCCGAGGAAGAGATAAAGAATAAGGATGAAAACACCGACTTTACCGACGACGACCTGCAGCTGCAATGGCTAACCATGTGCAACCGCATCTTGCAGCATAAGGAGATGACAGCCTTGGCGCAACGCATGAAAAACGTGCAGGTAAAGATAACCACCTTGCCTAACATTGAGGTGCTGGTTGATAACAAACTGTTGCTCGACGAGATTGATGGCATCAAGGGGCGCATACGGGCATCGCTGGCCCTCATGCTGCACAACGGACATATCAACGTGACCACGCGACTGGCTCGACAAGAAGAGCGCACCCGCATACTCACGCCGCGCGAAATTCTGGATAAGATGCAGAAAGAAAACGAGGCCGTGGCCATGCTCACCGACTTGCTAAAACTTGAAATGGCATAGTGGTTCCACCACCACCGGTGCGCCACACCTATAAACAGAAAAAGCAACCCTTCTCGCTATGAATGGAGAAAGGTTGCTTTTTTATTGTTAAACGCTAAAAGTTTCCAAAACTTTAAATGAGGGGCATACCCAGCTGCGCACACTCGGCACGCATGTCTTCGGGCCAAATGCTGGCCTGTATCTCGCCTATGTGGGCTTTGTGCAGCAACACCATGCACAAGCGGCTCTGACCAATACCACCACCAATGCTGAGGGGCAGACGGCCATCGAGCAACTGGCGATGGAAGAACAGCTGTTCACGATCTTCCTTGCCTTCGAGCTTCAACTGGCGTAACAAAGCCTCTTTGTCTACACGAATACCCATTGAAGAAAGTTCAAACGAACGCTCAAGCACAGGATACCATATAAGGATGTCGCCATTCAAACCAGCGCGACCATCTTCGGCCACAGTAGACCAGTCGTCGTAGTCGGGGGCACGACCGTCGTGCTTCTTGCCATCGCTCAGTTTGCCGCCAATGCCTATGATAAACACGGCACCATACTTTTTACAAATGGCATCTTCACGCTCCTTGGGCGAGAGGTCGGGGTACATCTGTAACAGCTCTTCGCTATGTATGAAATGTATCTTGCGAGGCAAGAAGGGCTTTATCTCTTTATAGGTTTCGCAAGTGAGATACTCGGTGCGCAAGATGGCAGCGTAAATGCGCTCTACCACATCCTTTAAGAAAGCTAAGGTGCGATCTTCTTGGGTGATAACGGCCTCCCAGTCCCACTGGTCAACATATAACGAGTGAAGGTTATCAAGTTCTTCATCAGCACGAATGGCATTCATATCAGTATAGATACCAAAGCCTGGCTCAATATGATATTCGGCCAAGGTGAGGCGTTTCCATTTTGCCAACGAGTGTACCACCTCGGCCTTAGCATCGCCAAGGTCTTTGATGGGAAACGTTACGGGGCGCTCTACACCATTCAGGTCATCGTTAATGCCCAAACCTTTCAACACAAACAGCGGAGCCGTAACACGGCTCAGGCGCAGCTCGGTAGAGAGGTTCTCTTGGAAAAAATCTTTTATCTGTTTAATGCCTTGCTCGGTTTGTTTAGTGTCGAGTAATGCTTTATAACCAATAGGTTTTATCAGTTTGCTCATGCTTGTTTGTTTATGTCTTGTTCATTTATATAGGCAACTACGAGGGGGATGCCATACGTAGCTGCCTATTACTGGTTACAAAGATACAAATAAATAATTACTCTGCAAGCAATAAACACAAATATTTTACAATAAGTAACATTATATTAAACAATACTTACATTTTGCTCACCATATATTATATTATTAGTACACAAATAAAGACATTCGTGCATAAACAACTACTTATTATTCACTCTTCATTCTTCATTCTTCACTCTTCATTCTTCCCTCTTCATTCTTCACTCTTCACTCTTCATTCTTCACTCTTCATTCTTCACTCTTCACTCTTCACTTATAATAGTGTGCAAAGTTCTTGAAGGGTTCACGCACAATGGCTGTGGTGTCGGCCTCATACACATTGCCGTAGGGGTCGCGAGCACGCACCACGAGGTTAGCGTGTGGGTCGGTAGGCTTATAATAGAAGAGGTGGTTCATCAGCAGATAAGCGTTCGACTTGCTGACGAAGCGGAAGGGCATGGCCTTGATATATTTATGATGATAGCCCGCAGCAAAGGCATCTTGCCCCCTACTGCTAATGCGATGCATGGGATATTCAAGTCCATTTTCGATGACTGTTACCGACCAACGCGAGTCGGCATTAAACACATTGGCCATAATCATCTCTTCATGGCGCGGCAGGTTCCAGTCGTTGGCATAACTCTCACCATTAAAGTCGGTATCTACCTTAAAGAGGGTAAGTTGGCGTTTAGCAGGCCAAAAGGTGCCCTTGTAACGGCAGTTGGCAATGCCCATATCGCCAAACGTATATACGTAATAACCGTTAGGCGTGCCACATAGGTTGATATTCGACTGCCATATATTGCCACATGCTGCCGCATGGCAGTGCTCAATAATATGGTGGCCATCTAGATCGGTTTCGTGGTTGATAGCAAAATGGGTATGGCCGCAAAACAGTTCGTAGCCGCTGAAGGTGTTGAGCAAACGCAGCAACTCGCTCAATCGGCCCGACGTATAATGGCCCTCTTCAGCCGCAAAGGGCACAGGGCGCGCCTTTTTTGATGGCGAGCAGCCAAAGGTGAAAGGCACATGATAGCACAGCACCACCCGCTTATCTTTGGGCGTGAGGGCGAGGTCTTGGCGTAACCATCGCATCTGGCGGTCGGTAAGTTCGCCAGGCGAATAGTAAGATTGCTTGTGCGTAAACTGCACATTATTTAAACACACATAGTGCTCGTTGCCACGGTCGAACGAATAGTCGGTGGGGCCCCAACTCTCTTCCCACTTACGACGAAAGAGGGCGTTGCCATCTTGATCATGGTTGCCAATGACCGAGAACAAGCGCATATCTGACGAGCCCAAAGCGGCACGTATCTGTGCCTGAAGGCTGTCGTTATAGCCACCATAATATTGCACATCGTCACCCATACTCAATCCATAAACAGGCATATCGGCAGGCAAGCGTGCAATGGTTTGGCGTATGTCTACCATCGTCTCACGCGTAAAACGTTCAATATCGGTTTGCTCTACAGGGTTATCATCGGGGCTGGTGTAGAAGGGGTTGATGGCGTTAGTAACCTGAGGGTCGCCTATCACAATCATGGTGTAGGCATCTTCTTTACCATTGGGCAGACGCGTAAGGGTAAAGTCGTATTGACGGCGACGTTTGGTAAGAGGCTGATAGAAATGTGCGGTGCGGTCGGTGGTGCTATGGGTGGGCACCTCGCACCAAGAAGGCACGGTGTAAAACACAAAGCGGGCAAGGCTGTCGCGGCGCATACGATAACGGCCTTGCTGGTTGGTAAGCACGCAGCTCACGCCATCGCTCACCACCACGCCAGGCACAGGATGTCCTTCGACATCGGTCAGCGTGCCCTGTATGCTGTCAATAACAAGCGGCTTAGCCACCACGGGCTTAGCCACTGGGGGCAACTTTGACACATACCCCATAACCTGTGGCATAATGCCTTGACCAATGTCTAAATCGGCATCGGGAGCACACGAGAAGAGGGCTGGCATAAACAACACGACCCACAGCGCCACGGCCCAAAGTTTATATTGCAATGATTTCATGCTCGGTTTCACTATTCAATCAATTTATCGAGGTCGGTTACCTCGCCCACTATCCACAAGATATCGCCTTTAGCAAACTGGCGCGAGGGGTCTACAACCGAAAGGTTTTCCTTGCCTTCTTCCAGACCCACCACCATGCAATTATACTGGTCGCGTATGCCACTCTCGCACAAGGTCTTGCCTATAAAGGGGCTTTTGCCATCAATCACCATCTGGCGCAGCTTCATCTCACGCTTCTCTATATCGGGGTCGTCGGCCAGCACGGTCTGACCTATGGCCTGGCCGAAGGCAGCCAACTGCTCGTCGCTGCCAATGGCCTGTATGCGATCGCCAGGGAAGATTTCGTCCTCACCATTGGGGATGTTGATGCGATGTCGGCCACGAAGGATGCTGCTCACCATCACGCCAAACTTATTGCGAAACTGAAGTTGGCTGAGTGTATGGCCGCTCCAAAGCGAGTCGTCGGGCACGTCAAACTCGCCTATATGTATGTTGCGGTCGAGCAGGTGGCCCTCGTACAATGGCTTGCGCCGACCCAGCACCTGTGCCTCAATATCGCGCGAACGAAGATTTAAGATAAACAGGCGTTCAAGGCGTATGCTGTTTCGCTTTAATCGGCGCGACATAAGCATAACCATCAACAAAGCCACTGCTATGCTGATAAGAAGAGCATTGGTAAAACGGGTAAGATAATTGCAAATGTAGAAGATAAACAGCGCAGCCACCACCATGCGCACCAAAATGGTAAACAAAAGGGGCAGATGGTTGGCACGGCTCTCGCTCCAAAGGGCCTTAAACTCTTCACTATGGTTCTTCTTCATCACCATAGCTCTGAGGAAGGGGGCTATCAACAAGATGGTAAGGGCACCACATATACCATTGGCCCACCAGTGCATGCCAGGCATGAGATGGCGCACAAAGGGCAAGAAGAACATAAACATAAGGGCGATGACGGCTGCCGACAGTATGCTATAGATAAAGGTATTGACGAGTATCTGGCGAAGCAACATGCGCCAGTTGCCATGCTTGTTACGCCCAGGATGGCTCAGCGCAATGTTGTTCAAGGCTCGCACCCACGACTTGGGCATGCGGCGCTCAATAAGGTTGTAACACGGCACCGAGAGGCGTATCATATAAGGGGTAAGGAAGGTGGTGATAACCGAAACGGCCACCACTACAGGATAAAGAAACTTACCAATAACGCCCAACGACAAACCTAACGAGGCTATGATAAACGAAAACTCGCCTATCTGCGCCATTGAAAAGCCACAACGCATGGCCGACTTTAGGCTTTGGCCACTAATCAAGAAGCCGAAGGTGCCAAAGATGGCTTGCCCTAACAAGATGGTGAGCACCAAGGCCAAGATAGGCCAAGCATAAGAAACAATGATATTGAGGTCGACAAGCATACCTACCGACACGAAGAAGATGGCACCAAAGAGGTTCTTTACGGGTTCGACAAGGCGAATGATGCGCTCGGCCTCAACAGTCTCGGCCAAGATTGAACCCATCACAAAAGCACCAAAGGCACTACTAAAGCCCACCTGAGTAGACAACACAGCCATAAAACAGCACAGACCTAACGAGACAATGAGCAGCGTTTCGCCATTCATCAACTTGCGCATAGAACGTAAAAACAGCGGCACCAAGAAGATGCCTACCACAAACCACAACACAAGGAAGAAGGCTATCTTCAATACCGAACCTAACATCTGACCACCATCAGGACTATTACCGCTGGCAATGGCCGACAGCATCACCATCATAACAATGGCCAGCACATCTTCAAGAATAAGCACACTCATCACCATGCCCGCAAACTGTTGCTGCCGCAGGCCCATATCGTCGAGCGCCTTATAGATAATGGTGGTAGAACTCATGGCCAGCATACCACCCAAGAAGATACAGTCCATACGGTTCCAACTGAAGGCGTGCCCCACCATGATGCCCAACATCATCATACAGAAGATGATGGTGCACGTGGCAATAACGGGCGAAGCACCCATCTTCAGTATCTTCTTAAAAGAAAAGTCGAGACCTAACGAAAACAAAAGGAACATGATGCCTATGTCGGCCCACGTGCGTATGTCGGTATTATCAATGACCGACATGGTATACGGCATGTGTGGCGACACTAAAAAGCCAGCCACCACATAGCCCAGCACTAACGGCTGTTTCAGCTTCTTGAACACCAGCGTTACCACGCTGGCCACAATAAGTATGAGGGCAAGGTCTTTAATAAGGGTGGGCAGTTCAGACATATCGTTCGTTTATTATTTTGAAAGGTTTGTTTCTATGCGTTATGAAAAAGCCGCACTCATCCTACATGTATATAGATATATAGGAAGAGCGCGGCTTAAGGTAATATTATTCTGTTAGGCCTTTACTGTGGGGCAGTCGGCCTTACGATTGCAGCAATAATAGTAATCGGTGATGAAGCGGAGGTTCTTCTGTGCCATCTGCTTACCCTCTTCAGGGTTATCGCTAAGGGTATAGTTGGTGTCGGGCCACATACCATCGTCTTGTAAGCGGCACATCACATCGTAAGGAATGGCGTTAGCACGAGCAATAACATTGATAGCATTGCGCGAAGCCGTTTCAGGATTGTAGAAGGGGTTGCCATCGGCCTTTACACAATCAAGCACGCCAGGCTGCAAGGTGATGCCCGACTTGGGCGATGCCATCAGCATCAAGCCCTTATGGCTCTTAAACTGTGGTAGTGTGACACCCTGACTAAAGGTGTAGCCCACCTTGTCGGCCAAGAACTTTTCGCAAGCATCATTGTCTTCAAAGAACTGCACATATTTGCCATCGTTGGCCTTCACAAACGCCTTATAGGCAGCCTTCTGGTTGTTGGTATCGCGGTTAGCCTTCTCGTTAGCTACATACTGCTCTACGCTCTCGCTCATCTCGTTTACGGCAATGGTGCCCACGCGATAGTAGTTGCCAGCAAACTTCACAAACTCGCAGATGATGGTAGTTTTGCCTACCTCTACGTTCTTCATATCTATTTCAAGATACTGGGGAGCAATCTCTACTGCACCATTGTCGATGAGGTCTTTCAGCACCACCTTGTCGGCATCGACTTGCTCTACCAGATAACAGCTGGCCTTCTTCACCTTTACATCTTTCCATGCTGCCAACTGCTTATGACCATTGGCCAAACGTGCCAGCCACTCGGGGGTGGTGAGAGCCAAGAACGAGCGACGGTTCTTCAGCACCATTGTGGTATACATGCCCCATACCACCACCTTTACCTGTTCGGGGTCGTCGTGCGACTGCTCAAGGAAGTTGTTCTTCAAGGCTAAGAACGAGTCGATGTTCTCGATATTGAAGAAGCTATCGTAGTGGAACCATGTGGCCACAGCCATATAATGTCCGCAAGCCTCATCGGCCTCGGTCTCACGATAAATAAAGTCGTGCAAGCGGTCGTTCTCGGGAGCTGTTTCATATTCGTCTTCCAGCATCTCATAGATAAACTCGGCCGTAAGTTTCAGCACGGGGTTATGAGGATAGATAACACGTTCGGTGCGGCGAGCCACCTGAAGGTTGTGCCACAACAAAAACTGTATATCTTCTTTGTTTATCTCGTCGGGATAATAATTATCGTCAAGATCGAAGAACGGCAGACGATAGCCATACTCTTTCAGGCAAGCCGACGTAAAGGTTTGCCAGATGCCATTCTGTGAGATTACATCTTCAAAGTATCCAGCAATACACATTGTTACCACGCGCAACTGGTCGACACTGGTAAAGAAAGTATCACACTTAGTTTCTTTCAATATATCATAAACACGGTTTGCAATGCCCGTATAATAGATATCGGTACTGTTAACGGTGGGGTACGGTTCCTGCTTCACCCAATCGGCAGGATATAGAAAATTCTTTTTTGCCATAAACGCATACATCAAGAAGCCGAGCATGAACCAGTGTGAACGAGGTCATGAGGGGTGAATGAACATGGTGTCATGTCGGCTTCTTGAATAGTTAAAATATTGTTAGTTGAGTATTATTCGTTGAAAAGATTAATCATTGAAGGCTGCCGTGATTTCGCAAATCTTGGTTATCACCTGCATGGCCTTCTCCATCACCTGCACGCTCACAAACTCGTATGGGCCATGGAAGTTGACACCACCTGCAAAGATGTTAGGACAAGGCAAGCCTTTGAACGACAGCTGTGCACCATCGGTACCGCCACGAATAGGCTCTACCTTTGGCGGAACGCCACACTCTTGCATAGCCTTCAGCACGATGTCAATCACATGCATGTTGGGGTTAATCTTCTCCTTCATGTTATAATACTGATCTTTTACATCAGCATGAATGGTGCCTTCGCCATACTTGGCGTTCATCTCGGCCACACATTTCTCGATAAAGTCTTTACGATCTTCAAAGCGGTCGCGGTCATGATCGCGGATGATGTACGACAGGGTGGCGTTCTCGATGTTGCTCTGTATGCCCAACAAGTGGTAGAAGCCCTCATAGCCTTCAGTAGTCTCAGGGGTTTCGTTGGCGGGTAGCATGGCAGCAAACTCGGTAGCCAAGCGGTTAGCGTTCACCATTTTGCCTTTAGCATATCCAGGATGCACGCTCACACCTTTAATATGTATCTTGGCCGAAGCAGCATTAAAGTTCTCATATTCAAGGTCGCCCAGGTCGCCACCGTCCATAGTGTAAGCCCACTCGCAGCCAAACTTAGCTACATCAAAGTGGTGGGCACCCATGCCTATCTCTTCATCAGGATTGAAAGCCACGCGAATGTCACCGTGCTTTACCTCATCGTGGTCGCGCAACCAACACATGGCCTGCACAATCTCGGCAATGCCTGCCTTGTCGTCGGCGCCCAACAAGGTGTGACCATCAGTAACAATAAGATCTTCACCAATGTGAGCCTTCAGCTCAGGAAACTTGGTAGGCGAAGATACGATGCCCTCAGAAAGCACAATATCGCCGCCGTCATAGTTTTTTACAATGCGGGGATGAATATTGGCACCACTACAGTCGGGCGAGGTATCATAGTGTGATATAAAGCCAATGGTGGGAGTTTTCTTCTTGGTGTTGGCCTTTAGTGTGGCATAGATGTATCCGTTTTCGTCCATCTCTACGTCGCTGAGCCCCTCATCTTCCAATTCTTTTTTCAGATATTGGGCAAAGACCAATTGTTTCGGTGTGCTTGGCACGCTCTGCGAGTCTTCACTCGATTGTGTGTCAAACTGGGTGTAGTTTAAAAATCGTTGGGTAATATCCATATTTTAGTTATTTTTCTATTTTACTTGTTCTATGTCATGCAAAGTTAGCGTTTTTCTTTTAATACGCAAATTCTTTCATGCTAATAATGTTCAAATTCTTTATGTTCCATTTCATGGCACCTTTTCTCGCCCAAGCAAGACTTGAGCAAGCTCGGTTTGCTCATCAGGCTTTATAAAAAGATGTTTTACACCAACAACAAATGAACCGAGAGAAAAGAGAAGCATTAAATCACACCAAAGTGCTTCAATGCGTTGGCGATGCCATCATCGTCGACCGAAGTGGTGACATAGTCGGCTGTGGCTTTCACATCATCAACGGCATTGCCCATAGCCACGCCAATGCCTGCCTGACGCAAGATAGTAACATCGTTGCCGCCATCGCCAAAAGCTATCGTGTCGGCAATAGCAATACCTTCAGCCTCGGCCATCGCCACTAAGCCTTCACCTTTACTTGCCTTACTTGCCGTTATGTCGGTAAAATCGGGATACCAACGAGCCGACACCACACTATGCAGATGTGGCAACACCTCGTTTTCCTGTTCAACCGTGAAGAAGGGTGTTACCTGTAGCACCTCGCCTTGCATCACCTCTTCCAGAGGCGACATCAACTTTTCATAAGGAATGTGCAACATGGCCTCCATGATATATAACATCTTTTCAGGATGTATGGCTGCTATTTTATCCTTCCCTACTACCACGCAACCTATTTGTTCCTTCTGGCACACTTCTACAATTTGTTGCACATCGTCTTTAGCAATAGGATGCATGCACACATCGCGGTTGCCGATAAAGCAATAGGCACCATTGTTGGTCATATAGCCATCAATAAGCGATTCAATCTGACTAAGATTGTTAATAAACAAGAAGGGCCGACCCGTAGAGATATAAATCTTCACACCATTGGCTTTAGCACATTTCAACGCTTCTACCGTAGAAGCGGGAATGGCGTGCGTTTTAAAACTTACTAACGTTCCGTCAATGTCGAAGAATAGTGCCTTTGTCATATCTATCAATTCTTTTTTTATTTGCAATTTAAGAAACTGAATAAAAAACAGCATGTAAAGTAACACACTGTATCTTATTATCTTCTTACGTTATCTTTACAAAGATACTGATTTTCTATATAAATAGCCGCTTTTAGACCAAACAAAATTATAAAACAAGAAAATATAAAATACATATCAAGAAAAGGGGAAATAAAGAGCGAGCCGTGGGCTGAAATAGAGAAAAGAATTGTACCTTTGTAGGTTGAACACGCATCTGCAAATTAACATACATACATAAGCAATAGATTGACGATATGCAAACAGGCAACATACAAACAGAAAACGTACAACCCAGCAAGATACACATGAGCGAAGAGGCGCTACTGGCACTTAAAATTATTGAGACCACAGGCTGCAATCTTTTCCTTACGGGTAAAGCAGGAACAGGTAAAACCACGCTGCTGCGTTACCTTAAGCGCAACAT
>CAKQFW010000040.1 GCA_934230965.1 uncultured Prevotella sp. | reverse complement strand
CTGCAAGACGGTATGGAGATCAAACCCCTGACCGAAGCTCAGTATGCTGAGAAACTGAAGAAGACTGAGAATTTGGGTGCTGCCCAGGGCGACCTCAAAGAACTGAAGAAAGCATTCGGAAAGTAAAGAAAACAAAGGCTAAGAATGTAGCGGTTAACATCGTTGCCTCTTCAAGAAAACATGTGTCTTTAAGATATTTATACAAGGCAACATGCCTCTTCTATAGGGTGATGTGTTAACAACAACCTTCTTTCCTTCTTAACGCTTAAATAGAAAACAGATGAAATTAGATAGATTTATCAAACGCCCAGTGCTTTCCACCGTGATCTCTATCTTGGTGGTAATCTTGGGTGTGCTCGGACTGGTGTCGCTGCCTATTGAGCAGTATCCGAATATTGCGCCGCCTACCATCATGGTGCGTGCCGCCTATACGGGTGCCAACTCTGAGACTGTGCTGAACTCAGTGCTTGCTCCGCTTGAGGAACAAATCAACGGTGTTGAGGGCATGACTTACATGACCTCTTCGGCCACCAACGATGGTTCGGCTTCAATCACCGTATATTTCCAGCAGGGTATGAACGCCGACATGTGTCAGGTAAACGTTCAGAACCGTGTATCGCAGGCTTCGGCCTTGCTGCCCGCCGAGGTTACCAAGGCTGGTGTGCAGGTAATGAAGCGTCAGTCGTCTACCGTTATCCTCTTCGGTCTTACTGCCGACGACGATCGTTATGATGACGAATTCCTTGCCAACTATGCTAACATCAATGTGGTGCCAGCCATTAAGCGTATTAGTGGTGTAGGCGAGTGCCAGTGCTTCTCGCAGAAAGACTATACCATGCGCCTGTGGATTGACCCTGTTAAGATGAAAAACTATGGCATGATTCCTTCTGACCTTACAGGTGTGCTGGCTCAGCAAAACATTGAGGCCGCTCCTGGTTCGGTAGGTGAGAATAGCGACAATGCTTATCAGTACACCTTCCGCTACAAGGGTCGTTTGAAGACGCCTGAGGAGTTTGGCGACATGATCATCAAGTCAACACAAGATGGCCAGACCATTCGTGTGAAGGATGTGGCTCGTGTTGAGATGGGTGCCTTGTCTTACACCGTAGCTTCAGAGCTGAACGGTAAGTCGTCAGTAACCATGATGGTGACACAGACCGCTGGTTCTAACGCCACCGAGATTGCTAATAATGTAAAGAAACTGCTTGAAGAGCAGGGCAAGACCTTGCCTCCCGGACTTCATTTCGACGTGATGCAGGACGTTACCGAGTTCCTCTTCGCCTCTATTGAAGACCTTATCAAGACCCTTATCGAGGCTTTCATCCTCGTGTTCGTTGTGGTATATATCTTCTTGCAAGACACTCGCTCAACGCTTATCCCGCTGATTGCCGTGCCTGTATCGTTGATTGGTACCTTCTTCTTCCTCTACGTATTCGGCTTCTCGCTGAACCTTCTGACCTTGGCCGCCCTTGTGCTTGCCATTGCCATTGTGGTCGACGATGCCATTGTGGTGGTTGAGGCCGTACACGCCAAGCTCGACCTTGGCTATAAGTCGGCCCGACAGGCATCTATCGACGCCATGAACGAAATTTCGGGAGCCATCATCTCAATCACCCTTGTGATGGCGGCCGTGTTTATCCCTGTATCGTTTATGGGTGGAACCTCTGGTACCTTCTATCGCGAGTTTGGTATCACCATGGCTATCTCAATTATCATCTCGGCGCTTAACGCCTTGACCCTGTCGCCTGCTCTTTGTGCTATCTTGCTGAAGCCGAAGAACGAAGACGGATCAGAGCGCAAGATGTCGATGGTTGACCGCTTCCATGCTTCGTTCAACGCCACCTATAGTAAGGTGCAAGACCGCTACCGCAATGGTGTGCGTCGCATTGTTGAGCGCCCTGTTATCGCCATTATCTCGGTTGTTGTGGGTATCGCTGTGATGGGCGTACTTATGGCTACCACCAAGACGGGCCTTGTGCCTGACGAGGATACGGGTACTGTGTTCTGTACTGTATCAACACCTCCGGGAACCTCAATGAAGAAGACTCAGGAAGTGATGGACCAGGTAGACCGCATGTTGGCCACCAACCCCGCTATCGAGAGCCGTATGCGCATTACGGGTTACAACTTTATTGCTGGTCAGGGTTCAAACCAGGGTACCTTTATTATCAAGTTGAAGAGCTTTGAAGAGCGCCAGAAGATGGAGGGCCCGCTGAAGTATATCGGCGTGCACAACCTGGGTTCAACCATGGTGCTGGGTATGATTTACAAGCAGACAGCCGCTATCAAGGGCGCTCAGATCTTGGCTTTCCAGCCGCCTATGGTACAAGGCTTCTCGGCTACCAACGGTCTTACCTTCTCAATGCAAGACCGCACGGGTGGCGATGTAAACAAGTTCTACGACGTAACACAGAAGTTTATTGCCGAGCTGAACAAGCGCCCCGAGATTACCAACGCCATGACATCATACAACACCAAGTATCCGCAATATAAGATTGATGTGGATGTGGCCAAGTGTAAGCAGAGTGGTATCGACCCCTCAACCGTGCTTAGCACCATGCAGGGCTACTATGGTGGTATGTATGCCTCTAACTTTAATGCTTATGGTAAGCTGTATCGTGTGTATATTCAGGCCGACCCCAAGGATCGTTCTGACCTGAAGAGCCTCGACAATATCTTTGTACGTACCCAGTCGGGCGCCATGGCTCCTATCAACGAGTATGTGCAGCTGAGCCGTGTATATGGCCCGCAGGAGATTGACCGCTTCAACCTGTTCACCTCTATCAACGTGAACGCGTCGGCAGCCGAAGGTTATTCAACGGGTGATGCCTTGAACGCTATGGCCGAAGTGGCTAAGACCTCATTGCCCGCTGGCTATACCTACGAGTTCTCAGGTTTGACACGTAACGAGCAGGAGTCGAGCAACTCTACAGGCATCATCTTCGTGCTCTGTCTTACCTTCGTTTACCTCATCCTTGCCGCACAGTATGAGAGCTATCTGCTGCCTCTGTCAGTAATTCTCTCTATCCCGTTCGGTTTGGCTGGTGCCTTCATCTTCACCAATCTGTTTGGCAATAACAACGACATCTACATGCAGATTGCGTTGATTATGTTGATGGGTCTGTTGGCTAAGAACGCCATCCTTATCGTGCAGTTCGCCCTTGAACGTCGTCAGACAGGTATGGCCATCTCATGGTCGGCCGTGCTGGGTGCTGCAGCCCGTCTGCGTCCTATCTTGATGACCTCATTGGCCATGATTATCGGTCTGTTGCCTATGCTGATGCCTTGGGGCGTAGGTTACCACGGCAACATGACGCTGGGTGCTGCTGCCATTGGCGGTATGTTGATAGGTATGCTCTGCCAGATTATGATTGTGCCCGCCTTGTTCTACATCTTCCAGATGCTGCAAGAGAAGATCAAACCCATCGAGTTTGAGGATGACAATGCAAGTGTTGACACCGAGATACGTCAGTACACTAACCCCTATGTGGCTGGTGCCTTGCAGGAGCAGATTGATAAGACTTCAAAATAACGAAACAAAATGAAACTAAATAAAGCAATACTTTTCGCCTCTGCCACCTTGCTGTTAGGCAGTTGCGGAATATATAACAAATACGAGCGCCCTGAAGTGAACACCAAGGGACTGGTGCGCGACGTACAGTCGGCCACCGACACCCTGGCCGTGACCGACACTGCCAGCTTTGGCAATCTGCCTTGGCGCAGCGTGTTCACCGACCCCCAGCTTCAGTCGCTCATTGAGCAAGGCTTGGCTCATAACACCAACATGCTTAACGCCGCCCTCAACGTGAAGATGGTGGAAGAACAACTGAAGGTGGCCAAGCTGGCCTTCGTGCCCGCGTTTACCTTCTCGCCTCAAGGCGTTATCACGTCGTGGGATGGCAATAAGGCCACCAAGACCTATTCGTTGCCCGTTCAGGCCAGCTGGAGCATCGACCTTTTTGGCAATCTGCTCAACGTTAAGCGCAGCGCACAGATGAACCTCTTGGCTACGAAAGACTATCAGCTCGTGGTGAAGACTGGCTTGATTTCGAACATCGCCAACATGTATTACACCCTCATGATGCTTGATAAGCAGCTTGAGCTGGTTGATAACATGACTACGCTGACCAAGGATACCTGGGAGCTGATGAAGCTGCAGAAAGAGCTGGGTCGTGCTAAGGAAACCAGCGTGCAGAGTGCCGAGTCAAACTACTACTCAGTTCAGGCACAGGCTGCCGACCTGAAACGTCAGATACGTGAGGTAGAGAATTCGCTCTCGTTGCTGCTGGGTCAGCCCGCACAAACCATTGCTCGTGGCAAGATTGAAAACCAGTCGTTGCCCACCGAGTTTAGTACAGGCATTGGTGTGCAGCTGCTTAGCAACCGCCCCGACGTGCATTATGCCGAGATGAGCCTTGCACAGTGCTTCTATAACACCAATCAGGCTCGCTCGCGTTTCTATCCCAGCATCACCATCAGTGGTTCGGGTGCCTACACCAATAGCAGTGGTGGCGGCATCGTAAACCCTGGCAAGATGTTGTGGAACGCCGTTGGCTCGCTCACACAGCCCATCTTTGCACATGGTCAGCTTATCGCTGGCCTGAAGGTGGCCAAGGCTCAGCAAGAGCAGGCTTACAACACTTGGCAGAACGCTGTGCTGTCGGCTGGTAGCGAGGTAAGCAACGCGCTGGTGCTCTACAACTCGTCTGACGAGAAGAGCAAGTTCGAAGCCAAGCAGGTAGAGAGCTTGACCAAGAATGTAGAGTATGCCAAGATGCTGTTCTCACAGGGTCAGGGCACAACCTATCTTGAGGTTATTACCGCCCAGCAGAGCTTGCTGAACGCTCAGCTCTCGAAGGTGGCCGACGACTTTAATAAGATGCAGGCAGTAGTAAACCTTTACTACGCTCTGGGTGGTGGAAGAAACTAAATAAAGCGAAGAGTGAAAAACGAAGAGTGAAGAATTCTGATGCTTTAGCCTCTTCGTTTTCCGCTCTCTTTCCATAACTTTTAAAATATAAAATTATGATAAGTGATAAAGCATATATAGCTCCTGGAGCAAAGCTTGGAAAGAACGTCACCGTTTATCCGTTCGCCTATATTGAAGACGATGTAGTGATAGGCGACGACTGCGTTATCTATCCCGGCGTAAGCATTATGAAGGGCACACGCATGGGTCGCGGCAATAAGGTTTACCAAAACACCGTGCTGGGTGCCGAGCCTCAGGACTTCAACTTTAAGGGCGACGCTACGGCCCTGGTGATTGGCGACGAGAACATCTTCCGCGAGAATGTAGTAATCAACCGCGCCACCTTTAAAGATGGCGAAACCCGCATTGGTAATCGCAACTTCTTTATGGAGGGCGTACACATCTCGCACGACACCAAGGTAGACGACTATGTTACCTTTGGTTACGGTACCAAGGTGGCTGGCGACTGCGAGATTCACAGTGCAGCCATCTTCTCATCAGGCGTTATCGTCAATTCAAACGTGCGCATTGGCGGTGCCTCAATGGTGACGGGTGGTGTGCGCATTTCGCGCGACGTGCCTCCGTTTATCGTGGCTACTGATAACCCTGTGCGTTATGCTGGCGTAAACGAAACGCTGCTGAAGTCGTCAGGCACCACCGATAAGGTGATTGGTCACATTGCCAACGCCTACCGTTTGGTGTTCCATGGCCAAACCAGCGTGTTCGATGCCATCATCCAGGTTAAGGAACAGGTGCCTACTGGTAAAGAGATAAACAGCATCATCAAGTTCCTTGAAGCTACCCAACTGGGTATCATTAGTAAGATTTAATCTTCATACCTTTTCTATATATTAGTGTTGTTCTAATATTTTGAGCACGGCTGGCTGTTTGAAGTTGGCCGTGCTTTTTTTGTTGCCTTTCTTTTGTTGTTTATCAGAATAACTGTAACTTTGTACGCGATTAAGTATGTTAGGTTAGAAGAATTATGGAGCAGAGAATTATTATTTCAAAACATTTAGAAGAAGAATTGGCCGTAGCCATTTCTGAGTGCGAGCACGACCGCGTGTTTGTTTTGGTCGATAGCACCACAAAAGCCCTGTGCTGGCCCGTGGTGAGCAGCTTTTTTAGCTTGCGCAACGCACATGTTATTGAGATAGCCCCCACCGATATGCACAAAGACATCACCCAGGTGATAACCGTGTGGCAAGCCTTAGGCAACCAAGGAGCCACGCGCCACTCGTGCCTTATCAATCTGGGCGGAGGCATGGTAACCGACCTTGGTGGCTTTGCTGCCTCTACTTTCAAGCGTGGCATCGACTTTATCAACATTCCCACCACCTTGCTGGCTATGGTCGACGCCTCGGTAGGCGGAAAAACAGGCATCAACTTTAATGGCCTGAAGAACGAGGTAGGCGTGTTTAACGACAGCCGTTACGTCATTCTCAACACACAGTTTTTGGCAACCCTCGACCACGAAAACCTGTGCTCGGGCTATGGAGAAATGCTGAAACATGCCCTTATTAGCACCCGCGATATGTGGGCGCAGCACTTAAACTTCGACCTCGATCACCCCGACTTGCATGCCTTGCAAGACATGGTGGCCCAATCGGTAAAGGTGAAAGAGCACATTGTTACCGTCGACCCTTTAGAAAAAGGCATACGCAAGGCCCTAAACTTGGGTCACACAATAGGTCATGCCCTCGAGTCGTGGGCTATGCAAAAAGGTCAGCCCGTGCTGCATGGCTACGCTGTGGCCTATGGATTGGTGTGCGAGTTGTATCTCAGCGCCGCCAAGGTGGGCTTCCCCACCGACGTGTTACGCCAAACGGTGCAATACATCAACGCCCATTATCCTAAGCTCCCCATCACGTGCGACGACTACGAAACCCTGTTCGCCCTCATGAAGCACGACAAAAAGAACACGGCCGACCACATCAACTTCACCCTCTTGGGCAACATTGGCGACATACGTATCAACCAAACAGCCACGAAGGAAGAGATATTTGAGGCGCTCGACTTCTTGCGAGAGGGCTAACGATATACCTAACAAAGCATAGGTAAAACAAGAAATAACTATATACAGATATACATACATGATGACAATTGGTGTTATTATTGCGATGGATAAAGAGCTGGCCCAGCTACGCACCCTGCTGACCGACCCCACGGTAGAGCGCAAGAATGGCAAAGACTTTATCATAGGCACAATAGGAGACAAAAAGGTAGTGATGCAGAAGTGTGGCATCGGTAAAGTGAATTCGGCCGTTGGCACCGTTGAGATGATAGACAATTATCATCCCGACCTCATTATTTCGTCGGGCTGTGCTGGTGGTGCCGACCCCTTGCTCGAGGTGGGCAATGTGGTGGTCAGCACCGAGTGTTGCTACCACGATGCCTATTGTGGCACCGAGCAAGCCTACGGACAGATAATGGGTATGCCCGAGCGCTTTGCCTCGCCTGCCCACCTGGTAGAGAAGGCCATGAACCTTGCCTGTGATGTAAAGGTGGTGAAAGGCTTGGTGGTGAGCGGTGAGTGGTTTGTCGACTCGCGCGACAAGATGCGCGACATCGTATCACACTTCCCCGAAGCTATGGCTGTTGACATGGAGAGCTGCTCTATAGCTCAAACCTGTCACATCTATAAAGTGCCGTTTATCTCGTTCCGCATTGTGAGCGATGTGCCCTTGCGCGACAACAAAGCACAGATGTATTTCGACTTTTGGGCTCGAATGGCCGATGGCTCATTCCAGGTAACAAAGCATTTTCTTGAGGCTATCTAACGCTTCTTTTGATAAGAGCAAACGTTTCTTTTGAGGATGTGATAAGCTCGTTTCAAAGTCTTCATTCCCCTCAATTACATATAATAAACAAAAATATCAATCAATAAACGAAACAATATATTATGGATAAGATACCCAGTTTTACCATTGACCACAACCGCCTGTTGCGTGGCATCTATGTAAGCCGAAAAGATATCGTGGGCGGTGAGGTAGTAACTACCTTCGACATTCGTATGAAAGAGCCAAACCGCGAGCCCGCCTTGCATCCTGGAGCCCTGCACACTATTGAGCATCTGGCGGCTACCTATCTGCGCAACGACCCCGAGTGGAAAGACAGCATTATATATTGGGGCCCCATGGGCTGCCTCACAGGCAACTATCTGCTGATGAAGGGCGACCTGAAGTCGGAGGATATCGTTGAGCTGATGAAGCGTACCTTCAACTTTGTAGCCAACTTTGAGGGCGAAATTCCTGGCGCTGCACCCAAAGATTGTGGCAACTGGCTGCTGCACGACCTACCCATGGCACGTTGGGAAGCCCGCAAGTATGTTGACGAAGTGCTGGAGAACGCTCAGCCCGCCAACCTGAATTATCCGGGTTAATGTCAGCTTTCATACAAAAGTAAAAGCTCTTTTCTGTGATAAAACAACAACGCTGAACAACAAAAGGACAACAAAAACAACATCGTTTTCTTACTTAATAGTATTAAAAATGTTGTTCTTGTTGTCCTTTTATTGTTTAATGTTGTTTGGTTTTTTAATGGGCAACGCTTCTTTATGGGCATCGTTTTATCTCCCGTTAATGTTCATAGCCAAGATGGCGTAGAGGAGCAAATAACATGAATATACCGAGGCGAGAAGCTGAAGATATATTGAAAAATATGTTAAATAATGGCTTTTCGCCTTTGAATATTAGGGCGTTATGAATAAAAATGCGTACCTTTGCATCCGCATTTTAGCAAAACATAATATTTTAATTTAATTTTTCTATGTATTTAGATCAAGCAAAAAAACAAGAGATCTTTGGACAGTACGGAAAGTCTAACACTGATACTGGTTCAGCTGAGAGCCAGATAGCATTGTTCTCATACCGTATTTCCCATTTGACGGAGCATCTGAAGAAGAACCGTAAAGATTATACTACCGCACGTTCTTTGACACAGCTGGTAGGAAAGCGCCGCGCATTGCTCGACTATCTGTACGACCGCGACATCAATCGCTATCGTGCTATCATCAAGGCCCTCGGCCTCCGCAAGTAATAGCGCACCCATTTGCTTAACGCAACACGAGGGGCAATATCCACTAACAAGATGGGTATTGCCCCTTTGCCGTTTCAATATGCCATCATTCTATGCCTATACTCACTAAACATCATAGCCCCTTGTCGCCCCTCACCATGCTGGTGCCCTTTGTCGTATGCCTCGTTCTCGTCTTGGCGGGTTGCCATCGCACGGGCAGCAAACCGTCTGATCAAGAACAGCAAGCCTACCAATGTTTTGAGCAAGCCATGCAGCTGAACTGCAATGGGCAGTTCGACTCGGCCCAAGCTCTCATTCGTCGTGGCCTTGCCTTTACCGATGTCACCGACAGCACCCGTGGCTTTCTGTATGCCGAGTGGTGCGCCTCGTATGTGCAGCAAGGCAAGTTGGCCGAAGCCCTACAAAAGGGTAGACAGGCCATGGCTCTGTGTCGAGGCCAGATAGCGCCCGCCGACTTTGCCGTGATATGTGGCAATGTGGGCATTGCTTACCGCCGACAGGGCATGAACGATTCGGCCGCCGTATGTTATGAGGTGGGCATAAACGAGGCTATGAAGGCCGACACCACCGATGTTGATGCGCAAGATGCCATTGCCTATCTGTGCAATAACATGACGGTGCTTTACTGCGACAATAAGCGTTATGAAGAGAGTTTAGCGCTCTCGCACCGTGCCCAGCAAGCCGCTCGACGTGCGGCCGACTCGATAGAACTTTTTTCGGCCATTGCCAACGAGGGCATCACGCTGTGCCGTATGCAGCGTTATCAGGAGGCACGGCCCATGCTCATACACGCCTGGCAAGAGGCTACGGCCATGGGGCACGCCCAGTTACAACTGAAGGTGGTGAGCAATCTGCTCTACACCACACGTGCCATGAACGATGTTAAGGCCACCGAACAATATCTGGCACAGGCCAAGCCGCTACTGAAGTTGGTGCCGCCCTACAGCATTCAGGCGCAAGGCATACACGAAGCCGAGATGAACGTGCTGGCCGACAAGGGTCAGTATGCTCAGGCGCTGGCCATTGCCCAGGGCTTTGACACCCTTGACAAGCAGAAAACCGTAGTCTTGCCCTATCACCTGCACCGCTTTAAGGCTCGCTGCTACGCTGCCTTAAACCAGTATCGCGAGGCATGGCACGAAGAGGCACTGGCCACCCAGCAGCAAGACAGCATTGCCAGTAGCGAGGTGCACCAGCAGCTGTCAGAGCTCAGCGTAAAGCTGCAAACCCGTGAGAAACAACTTGAGATAACGCGCTTGCAACGTCGCAGTGCCCAGCGCACAGCCGTGTCGGCCATCGTGGTGGCGCTGCTCAGCCTTACCATCGTGCTGCTGTGGGTGCGCCGCCGACAGCTAAAACGCCAAATGGCCATGGCCCGCTCAAAGTGTTATATTGATGGTTTAGAGGCCGAACGCATACGCTTGGGTCGCGAGCTGCACGATGGCATCTGTAACGACCTCTTAGCTCTGGGCATGCGCCTGCGCAGTGGCGATGTAAGCGAGGCGCAAGCCATCGACCAGTTGGGCACCCTTCGTAACGAGGTGCGCCGCATCTCGCACGAGATGATGCCGCCCAAGTTTGACCTCGTAACGCTGAACGATGTGCTGGCCGACTATACTCGCCACATGGCCGACCTGATACCGATAACCTATCATGCCGAGGGGGTGGGCTGGCAACACATTAACCCGCACTACGCCTACCAGCTATACCGCATTGTGCAAGAGGCGCTGAGCAATGTGCTTACCCACACCACCGCCACCCATGCCGCCGTTACCTTGGTGCATCGTGGTGCCCACACGCAGCTCACTATCTATAATGAGGGCACACTTTTGGGCGGAGCCTCGCAAGGCCGTGGCCTCGACTCAATGCGCCAGCGTGCCGAAAGTATAGGTGCTCAGCTGGTAGTGGGCGCCTCGGGCAAGGGCTACAGCGTAAGCGTTACGCTGCATCAGCCAGCTTAAAAGTCTGTGGGTAGGGGCTGTTTGGACTTAACTGTACCTACTGAATTCAGTAGTTTTAGGCTCATCGGTTCCACTTTTCGGCCTTCTTATTTTAGGATAAGGCAAAATCTTCGTACTTTTGTATAGGAGATAATGCCCTTTTGTGGCCTAAACATATATAAGAAGACATTACGACAAATGCACGTTACTGAAATACTTATCATCGAAGACCACCCCATAGTGCTTATGGGGATAAAGGCTCTTTTGGCCAATATGAAGCACCTGCACATAAGCGATGCCAAGACGGGTACCGATGCTATTAAGCAGATGCAGCAGCGTGTGGCCGATATAGCCATTGTTGATATCGAGCTACCCGACATGTCGGGCTTCGACATTGTAACGGCATTGCGTAATGATAACCCCAATATTGCCATTATTTTTTATACCCAGCACGACGAGTTGTGGAACCTTGCTCAGATGGAACAGATGAACCCCGCTGCCGTGGTGCATAAGAGCGACGACACGCGTGCTCTGCGCACGGCCGTAGAACGGGTAATTGATGGGCGCAACTATTATAGTAAGCGCATGGGCAATGTGAAGAAACATGAGTGTACGCAACTGAGCTTGTCGAAGCGCGAGCAACAGGTGCTGCGCATGATAGCCGACGGACTGACCACGCAGCAGATGGCAAAAGAGCTTTATCTGTCTAATTACACTATCGAGTATCATCGCAAACATATCTTGCAGAAGTTGGGGGCGCAAAATTCGGCCGAGCTCATTCGCAATGCCATCAAGTGCGGATACATCAAGGCATAAGGTGCCATTGCCCCCGTGATTGCCGCCTTTTGTTGAGTGAAAGCAAGCATAGTATTGAGTGAAAGCAAGCATAGTATTGAGTGAAAGCAAGCATAGTATCGGGCAAAAATAAGCATAGTATTTGGCAAAACCCATCAGTCAGTTGTCTCGTATCGACCGTTATGAACACGTGGAACGGTCGATGCGCGTGTTCATATCGACCGTTATGAACATGTGG
>CAKQFW010000039.1 GCA_934230965.1 uncultured Prevotella sp. | reverse complement strand
ACCAGCGGTTATGGATATTCGCCGCCTTTGGCGACGCTTGTTTGAGATATTTTCATATTTTAAATGCGAAAGTTCAATAAAAAACAGTTGTTGATAACAAGTAGTTGACGATAATAACCTGCCCCATGTATTTGTGTTTTACAATTCTTGCACCCTTCAAATTCCGTTAAAAAGCGTAAAATATTGCCCTATCTAAAAAGAATGAGGTAATTTTGTATTTTATTATAAATAAGGTGTAAAAATATGAGTTTGACATCACTGGCTGGCAAGTTGTTCTTGCCTCGACAGATAAAACTGGAGCGCCACCAGACGGGTGCCGCTGATTTACAACGCGAGGTGCTGCGCCGCCTCCTCAACCGTGCCGCCAACACACAGTATGGCCGCGCCCACCTCTTCGCCACCACCCACACGTATGAAGATTTTGCACACAATGTGCCCATCAATACTTACGAAGAACTGAAAGCCGACATCGACCGTATGCGTCATGGCGAGGCCGACGTGCTATGGCCTGGCGTGGTGAAATGGTATGCCAAATCGTCGGGCACCACCAACGATAAGAGCAAGTTTATTCCTGTTTCGGCCGAAGGTCTCAAGCACATACACTATCAGGGCGGCACCGACGTGGTGGCCCTCTACCTGAAGAACAACCCCAAGAGCCGTATGTTTGATGGCAAAGGTCTGATATTGGGAGGCTCACACTCGCCCAATTATAACTTGTCGGGCTCGCTGGTGGGCGACCTCAGCGCCATCCTCATCGAAAATATCAACCCGCTGGTAAACCTGGTGCGCACGCCGAAGAAGCAGACAGCCTTGCTCTCCGACTTCGAGGTGAAGCGCGACCGCATAGCCCACGAAACACTCAAGCAGAATGTTACCAACCTGTCGGGCGTGCCCTCGTGGATGCTGTCGGTGCTGGTGCGCGTGCTCGAGATATCGGGCAAGAAACACATCAACGAGGTGTGGCCCAACCTTGAGGTGTTTTTCCACGGCGGCATCGCCTTCACGCCTTACCGCCCTCAGTATGAGCAGATTATTACCTCGCCCAATATGCACTATATGGAGACGTACAACGCCTCAGAAGGTTTCTTCGGCATACAAGACGACCCCAACGATAAGTCGATGTTGCTGATGTCTGACTACGACGTGTTCTACGAATTTATCCCCCTCGACCAGGTAGGACGCCCCGACGCCGAGGCCGTGCCCTTGTGGGGTGTAGAAGAGGGCGTAAACTATGCCATGGTGATCAGCACGTCGTGCGGACTGTGGCGCTACATGATAGGCGACACCGTAATGTTTACCCAGCGCAACCCGTATAAGTTTATCATCACGGGTCGCACAAAATATTTTATCAACGCCTTTGGCGAAGAGCTTATTCAAGACAATGCCGAACGCGGCCTGCAGTATGCCTGTGAGCAGACGGGGGCTCAGGTGAGCGAATATACGGCGGCACCCGTCTTCATGGATGCCAACGCCAAGTGTCGACACCAGTGGGTAATAGAATTTGCCAAGGAACCCGACTCGCTCGAACACTTCGCACAATGCCTCGACCAGCACCTGCAACAGGTGAACAGCGACTACGAGGCCAAGCGCTCGCACGACATCACGCTGCAGCCGCTCGAGGTGATAAAGGCTCGCCCACACCTCTTCGACGACTGGCTGAAAGCAAAAGGCAAGTTGGGCGGACAACATAAGGTGCCCCGACTGTCGAATGGTCGAGCTACTATTGAGGAATTGATTGAGATGAATAAATAAAAGCCCCTCCCCCACAGCCATAGCCCCACCCCCGCGCCGCTTGCGCGGCTTCCCCCTCCCCTTATGGAGGGGAGTGAATGGCCTTGCTAATTTGGGTTTTGGTATTTTGGCTTTTGCTATTTTTGGGGGCTTGTTAATTTGGCTTTCGCTATTTTGGGGGCTTGCTAATTTGTCCTTTGCTAATTTTTGGGGGCCTTGCTAATTTATTTGCTAATTTGTTATTTTTGAATGATAAATATTATAAAACATATTGCGCTGAAAGCCCACCGCCAGAGCTTAATGATGGCACTGGTGCTGATGGTTTGTGTGGCAGGTTGTCTGCTGCTCGCCTCCTGTGCCCGAATGGGTCAGCCCGACGGCGGCTGGTATGACGAGACGCCGCCACGTGTCATAGGGGCGTCGCCAGCACAAGGCGCTGTGCATAGTTCGCAAAAGAAGGTGAGCATCTTCTTCGACGAATATATCAAGCTTGAGAACGCCAGCGAAAAGGTGGTGGTGTCGCCGCCACAGCTCGAGCAGCCCGAAATAAAAGCTGCCGGAAAACGCATCGAGGTGAAACTGCTCGACTCGCTGCGCGCTAACACCACCTACACCATCGACTTCTCCGACGCTATCGTCGACAACAACGAGAGCAACCCCTTGGGCAACTTCACCTACTCGTTCTCAACGGGCAATAACATCGACACCCTTCAGGTAGAGGGCAACGTGGTGCTGGCCGAAAACCTTGAACCTGTAAAAGGCATACTGGTGGGATTGTATAGCGCCCCTGAGTTTAACGACAGCACATTTCTCACCACGCCGCTGCTGCGTGTGGCCCGTGCCGACAGCAAGGGCCACTTCATCATTCGTGGTGTGGCGCCCGGCACCTATCATGTGATGGCGCTGGCCGATGCCGATGGCAACTACTGCTTCTCGCAAAAGAGCGAGCAGATAGCCTTCTCTACCGACACCATCAGTCCCTACGTTACCTCGGCCATGCGCCAAGACACGCTGTGGGCCGACTCGCTGCACATCAAAAACATTGAACAGGTTAAATATCAGCGCTTTATGCCCGACGAGCTGGTGCTGCGCGCCTTCACCGAGACGCTTACCGACCGCTATTTCATTAAGAGCGAGCGCAAAGAGCCCAACTGCATCAGCCTCTACTTCAGCTATGGCGATGGCACGTTGCCCGAGATAAAGGGTCTCGACTTCGACAGCGACAACGCCTTCCTCGTAGAGCCCTCGCTGCGCGCCGACACCATACACTACTGGCTGCGCGACACCGCCCTGGTGCAACGCGACACGCTGACACTGGAGGCTCGCTATCTGCAAACCGACAGCTTAGGGCAGCTGCAGCCGCAAACCGACACGCTGACGCTGGTGAACAAAATCAATCGCGAGCGCCGCGCAAAGCTTGAGAAAAAAGCCTACGACGACTGGTTCAAGCAGCAAGAAAAGAAACGCCGACGGGGCGAGCCATACGACAGCATCATGCCGCCCAAACCCCTCGACATGAACCTCGTGGTGCCCTCCGACTTCTCGCCGCAGCAAAACATCTCGCTGGCCTTTAACACGCCCATCGAGCGCATCGACACCGCCGCCATACACCTATACGCCAAGCACGACACGCTGTGGTATCGTGCTAAGTGCCAACTGGTTGTGGCCGAGGCCGACTCGCTGCCGCTGCAGCACCACCGCGAATATAGGTTGCGTGCCGACTGGCAGCCCGACATAGAATATAGTCTGGAGATTGACACCCTGGCCTTTACCGACCTCTACGGTCTGGTAACGCCACCCGTGAAGCGTGGCTTCAAGGTGCAAGGCCCCGACCAATATGGCACGCTGGACATCAACATCAGTGGTTTCGAAGGAAAACCAGTGGTGGTGCAGCTGCTCGACAGCAACGACAAGGTGGTGAAACAGCTCGCCACACGCAATGGCAACGTGCTGTTCGAGTATGTGCCCGAAAACACATACTACCTACGAATGATTGACGACGAAAACGACAATGGCCGCTGGGACACAGGCTGTTACACCGACAACCGTCAGCCCGAACGCGTGTTCTACTATCCCGAGAGCATCGACTGCAAACGCAAGTGGGACGTGTCAAGACAGTGGAACCCCCTCGACCGACCCTTCGACCGACAGAAGCCTTCGGCCATCACCAAGCAGAAAGGCGAAACACAAAAAACGGTGCGCAAGCGCAACCTGCAACGAGCACAGAAGATGGGCATAGAGCTGCCGGAAAGATTTAAATAAGGGAAAAGTGAAAAGTGAAAAGTGAAAAATCCTATGGCTTTGCCGCTCTTACGCCCTATAGTCCCCTCGGCTTAGAAAGGCCTATAAAGGCTTAGTGAGGCTTATCACCCTCTCGGCTTAGTGAGGCTTCCCCGCCCAAAAGGCCCTATCACCCTAAAAAAAATAACAACAATGAAAAAAACAATAGCAACACTGCTCTTGGTCTTTGCAGCCTTTGCGGCTCAGGCCCAGTGCAACTTTAAGAACACCGCCTTCAAGTCGGGCGAGTTTTTGGCCTACAACCTCTACTACAACTGGAAGTTTGTGTGGGTAAAGGCCGGCACGGCATCAATGTCTACCGTGCAGAGTCAGTATCGTGGGCATCATGCCTACCGCTCGTCGCTCATCACCCGTGGCAACAAGCGCGTTGACGATATGTTCGTCCTTCGCGACACCCTGTTGTGCTACGGCACCACCGAGCTGGCGCCTCTCTATTTTCGTAAGGGCGCCCGCGAAGGGTCGCGATACACCGTCGACGAGGTGTTTTACAGCTACCCCGACGGGCAGCAGCACGTGCGCCAGCACCGCCAGAAGAACGACGGGTCGCACATGTGGAAGAACAGCACCCATACGCAGTGCGTGTTCGACATGCTAAACATGTTTATGCGCGCCCGCAGCTTCAACCCCGAGGGTTGGAAGAAGGGCTACACCGTAAATTTCACCATGGCCGATGGCAAAAACCTCGACCCCGCCATGATACGCTATCGCGGAAAAACCAACGTGAAGGCCGACAACGGCGTGAAATATCGCTGCCTGCAGCTGTCGTATCTCGAGAAAGACGATGGCAAGTATAAAGAGATTGTGCGCTTCTACATCAGCGACGACGAAAACCACGTGCCCATCCGCCTCGACATGTTCCTGAAGTTTGGGTCGGCCAAAGCCTTCCTCACCAGCATGAAGGGGTTGAAGTCGCCCGTGGGATGTATCGTGAAATAAACAAAAAACCTTGTCGCCATGCGTAACATCATCACTTTGGTATTGCTCTTCTTGGCCGCCGCCTTCGTGGCTCCCCACACGGCGCTGGCACAGACGCCGCACAACCTTCAGGTGCACCCCGAAGACCGTGAGGTGAACATGGACGACCCCACCTTCGTGCCCATGGTAAAGGTGGGCAAGGTGCTCAGCGGAAAAGACAGCATACAATATGTAGAGCTGAACAACATTTACTGCTATCCGCAGCCTGTGTTTGCCAACGAGAAGCAGCGTATGGCCTATAACCGCCTGGTTTACAACGTGAAAAAGGTGCTGCCCATTGCCAAGGAGGTGAACACCATCATTCTCGAAACCTACGAGTATCTGCAGACGCTGCCCAACAAAAAGGCACGCGACGAGCACATGAAACAGGTAGAGCGCGACATCAAAAAAGAATATACGCCGCGCATGAAGAAGTTGAGCTACCAGCAAGGTAAACTGCTCATCAAGCTGGTGTATCGCGAGTGCAACTCGTCGTCATACCAGCTCATACAGGCCTTCCTTGGCCCCATTCGTGCCGGCTTCTACCAAGCCTTTGCCGCCCTCTTCGGCGCCAGCCTCGCCAAGAAATATGACCGCGACGGCGCCGACCGCCTCACCGAGCGCGTAGTGCTCATGGTAGAGGCAGGACAGATTTAAGGGCAGGCAAAAAGGGTAAGGCCTATAAGCCCTATAGGACCTATAAGACCTATAAGCCCTATAAGACCCATAAGACCTATAAGCCCCCCAAAAAATAAAACAACAACAATAAAAAAATAAAGAAAATATGTCATTAAAATGTGGTATTGTAGGACTTCCCAACGTGGGCAAGTCGACCCTCTTCAACTGTCTCTCAAGCGCTAAGGCGCAGGCAGCCAACTTCCCCTTCTGCACCATCGAGCCTAACGTAGGTGTGATCACCGTGCCCGACGAGCGCCTCACCCGTCTAGCCGAGATTGTGCACCCGGGACGCATCGTGCCCGCCACCTGCGAGATTGTAGACATTGCCGGACTGGTGAAAGGTGCCAGCAAAGGCGAGGGCCTTGGCAACAAATTCTTGGGAAACATCCGCGAGACCGACGCTATTATTCATGTGCTGCGCTGCTTCGACGACGACAACATCGTGCGCGAAGGCGGTGCCAGCGTTAACCCCTTAGAAGACAAAGAGATTATCGACACCGAGCTGCAGCTGAAAGACCTCGAAACCATTGAGGGTCAGCTGGCTAAGCAGCAGAAGATAGCCGCCATAGGCAACAACAAAGATGCCAAGGTGGCTGTGAGCGTGCTCGAAGCCTACAAGGCAGCCCTCGACAAGGGCCTGAACGCCCGCACCGTAGAGTTTGAGAGCAAAGAAGAGCAGCGCTACGCTCACGACCTGTTCTTGCTCACCGCCAAGCCTGTGCTGTATGTGTGCAACGTTGACGAGACAGCTGCCAAGACCGGCAACCAGTATTCGGAGATGATTGCCAAGGTGGCCAAGGAAGAGGGTGCCGAGATGCTCGTCATCGCTGCCAAGACCGAGGAAGACATTGCCTCGCTTGAGACCTACGAAGATAAAAAGATGTTCCTCGACGAACTGGGCTTGGAGGAGAGCGGCGTTAACCGCCTGATAAAGAAGGCTTACGAGCTGCTGAACCTCGAAACCTTTATCACCGCTGGCGAGATGGAGGTAAAGGCCTGGACATACCATAAGGGCTGGAAGGCTCCGCAGTGTGCTGGCGTTATCCACACCGACTTTGAGAAGGGCTTCATCCGTGCCGAGGTTATTAAGTATGACGACTATATCAAGTATGGCTCTGAGGCTGCCGTGCGCGAGGCTGGAAAGCTGGGCATCGAAGGCAAAGAGTATGTGGTGCAAGATGGCGACATCATGCACTTCCGCTTTAATGTATAATTTAAGGGAAAAGTGAAAAGTGAAGAGTGAAAAATCCTATTGCTTTGCTGCTCTCGTTAGCTTTTACCCTCCACTTCCCTCGGCTTAGAAAGGCTTATTGAGGCTTATACAGGCTTAGTTTTTCCTCAGCTTAGCACGGCCTATACAGGCTTACCACCCCAAAAGCCCCCAAAGCCATCATTATGAATTATGAATTATGAATTCTGAATTAACACTGTTTATCACCTGGAACCCATCGAACACCATCTTCCGCATAGGCCACTTTGCCTTGCACTGGTATTCGATGTGTTGGCTGGTGGGCCTACTGCTGGCCTACCTCCTGGTGCGACGCCTCTATAAAGAGCAGAAAATAAAAGACGAACTGTTCGACCCCCTGTTCATCTACTGCTTCTTGGGCATCTTGGTGGGCGCCCGTCTGGGCCACTGCCTGTTTTATCAGCCCGACGTGTTTCTGTCGTCGTGGCAACATTTTGTAGAGATATTCATACCCATCGAGTTTATGAGCGACGGGTCGTGGCAGTTTACGGGCTACCGCGGACTGGCCTCGCACGGTGGCACTCTGGGCCTGATGATAGCCCTGTGGCTGTACTGCCGACGCACCAAGCTTGGCGTGTGGCGCGTGCTTGACAATATTGCCATCGCCACGCCCATCACGGCTTGCTTCATACGTTTGGGCAACCTGATGAACTCGGAGATACTGGGCAAGGTTACTGATCTGCCCTGGGGATTTTACTTCCTCCAGGCTGGGCCCGCCTATGCCGCTGAGCCCCGACATCCAGGTCAGCTGTATGAGGCCATCGCCTACTTCATCTTCTTTTTCGTGGGCTGGTATTTCTACCGCCGACAGGCTGAAAAGGTGGGCACAGGCTTCTTCTTTGGCCTCTGTCTCACGCTCATCTTCACCTTCCGCTTCTTCATCGAATATACAAAGGATATACAGGTGGCGTTTGAGTCGAACTTGCCCCTCGACATGGGACAAATTCTCTCTATCCCCTTCATTATCATCGGCATTGTGTGCATGAGAAGAGCCAAGGGAAAAGGGAAAAGTGAAAAGTGAAAAATCCTATAGCTTTGCCGCTTTATGCTGAGTGTCATTATACCCGTTTATAACACGGCACAAACCCTTGACGCGTGTGTTGAGAGTGTGCTGCAACAGCAGGTTGACGAGATGCAACTGCTGTTGGTAGACGATGCGTCGCCCGACGAAGCTCCCGCCCACTGCGACGCATGGGCAGCACGATACCCACAGCGCATCAGGGTGATACACCAGCCTAAGAACAGCGGACTGTCGGCCGCCCGCAACGCCGCCCTCGACGTGGTGTTGCGCGAAGGCAAGAGCGACATCATTACCTTTGTCGACTCTGACGACCGCCTGGCTCCTAACACCTACGCTCCGCTGCTCGCCCTCATGGCGCAGCACCCCGACGTAGACATGCTGGAATATGTCTACCAAGAGGTGCCCTATATTAATAAAGGTGTAAATGGGGGCAATAATGAGGCCCCCACCCTTTATGCCGATGCGCAACGCTACTGGCTGCAAGCGCAAGCTTACACCCACACCTATGCCTGGAACAAGCTGTACCGCACAGCATTATGGCGAGAGGTGCGCTATCCTGTGGGCCGCACCTTTGAAGATATGCACACGCTGCCACGGCTGCTTGACGGTTGTAGGCAGGTGCTGGTAACACAGCAAGGCACCTACCTATACACGCAAAACCCTAAGGGCATAACGGCCACCGCCAGCGCCACCGACTGGGCATCGCTGCTGGAGGCATCGCTCGTGGCGTGGCAGTAGTATGGGGCTACCTATCACAACAACGCCCGCCTGGCCGACCTATATTATATGTATGTGCTGAACATTCAGCTGCAATACTGTAAGCTGTCGGGCAAGGCTCCCACGCTACCCTACCGCCCCGTTCGCCTCACGGCCCTACCCCGCCGCTTTTGGCTGAAAGGGCTGCTGCTGAGAGTGTTAGGGGTTAAGGGGCTGGCAAAGGTTATAGCTGGCAAAGCTTCCCTCAGGGCTTAGAGAGGCTTAGAAAGGCCTATACAGGCTTATCTTCCCTCAGGCTTAGCTTCCCCAGGGCTTAGCCCTTCCCTATTAAAAAGAAAACAATAACAAAAAACAATAAAAACATGAACATTGAACAGACAATAAGCCTGAAGGCCCAGGAGGCCGTCAAGGCCCTGTACGGACAGGACGTGCCCGAGAGCATGGTGCAACTGCAAAAGACCAAACGCGAGTTTGAGGGCAGCCTCACGCTCGTGGTGTTCCCCTTCCTGAAAATCTCGCGCAAGAAGCCCGAAGATACAGCTCAAGAGATTGGCCAGTGGCTGCAAGAGCACTGCGACGCCGTAGAGCGCTTCAACGTGGTGAAGGGCTTCTTGAACATCGTGGTGGCACAGAAGGCATGGGT
The DNA here is from genome assembly GCA_934230965.1 of uncultured Prevotella sp. GTDB lineage: Bacteria > Bacteroidota > Bacteroidia > Bacteroidales > Bacteroidaceae > Prevotella. Next base: position 3,706 of record CAKQFW010000039.1, on the reverse strand, counting down.
GAGCCTGCTCAACGCTATCAACGCCGACCCCCTGTATGGCGAGAAGAAGGTTACCGACCAGTCGCCCCTGGTGATGATTGAATATTCGTCGCCCAACACCAACAAACCTCTGCACCTCGGCCACGTGCGTAACAACCTGTTAGGCTGGTCGTTGGCAAAAATTATGGAGGCCAACGGCAACCGCGTGGTAAAGACAAACATTGTGAACGACCGTGGCATACACATCTGCAAGTCGATGTTGGCATGGCAGAAGTGGGGCAACGGCGAGACCCCCGAAACCAGCGGCAAGAAGGGCGACCACCTCATTGGCGACTACTATGTAGCCTTTGACAAGCACTTCCGCGAAGAGGTGAAGACCCTGAAGGCACAGTTTGTGGCCGAGGGCATGACCGACGAGGCTGCCGAAGAGAAAGCCAAGGCCGAGAGCCCCCTGATGAAAGAGGCTCACGAGATGCTGGTGAAATGGGAAAACAACGACCCCGAGGTGCGCGCCCTGTGGACAAAGATGAACGACTGGGTGTATGCTGGCTTCGACCAGACCTACAAGGCATTGGGCGTGGGCTTCGATAAGATTTATTATGAGTCGAACACCTACCTCGTAGGCAAGAAGAAGGTGGAAGAGGGATTGGCCAAGGGCCTGTTCTTCCGCAAGGACGACAACTCGGTATGGGCCGACCTCACCGATGAGGGCCTCGACCAGAAACTGTTGCTGCGCTCTGATGGCACCAGCGTATATATGACTCAGGACATCGGCACCGCCGAGATGCGCTTCTCCGACTTCCCCATCGACAAGATGATTTATGTGGTGGGCAACGAGCAAAACTACCACTTTCAGGTGCTCTCTATCCTCCTCGACCGCCTCGGCTTCAAGTGGGGTAAAGAGTTGGTACACTTCTCTTACGGCATGGTAGAACTGCCTAACGGTAAGATGAAGAGTCGTGAGGGAACGGTGGTTGACGCCGACGACCTGATTGAGGCAATGGTGAACGACGCCCTGAAGACCAGCGAGGAGCTGGGCAAATTTAAGGATATGAGCGACGAAGAGCGCCGCGAGATTGCACGCATCGTAGGTATGGGCGCCCTAAAATACTTCATCCTCAAGGTTGACGCTCGTAAGAACATGCTGTTCAACCCCGAAGAGAGTATCGACTTCAACGGCAACACGGGTCCCTTCATACAGTATACCTACGCTCGTATTCGCTCTATCCTCCGCAAAGCAGAGGCCGAGGGCATCACTCTGCCCACCACGCTGGCCGACAATATGCCGCTGAACGACAAGGAGAAAGACCTCGTGCAGAAGATGAACGACTTCGGCGCCGCCGTAGAGCAGGCTGGCAAAGACTACTCGCCCAGCGGCATCGCCAACTACTGCTACGAGTTGACTAAAGAGTTTAACCAGTTCTATCACGACTACTCTATCCTGGGTGCCGACACGCAAGACGAAAAGATTGTGCGCCTCGTCATCGCCGCAAACGTAAGCAAGACGCTGAAAAACGGTATGGCACTGCTGGGTATTGAGGTGCCGGAGAGAATGTAAAAGCCCCACCCCCGCGCCGCTTCGCGGCTTCCCCCTCCCCGTCGGAGAGGGGAGTAGATAGCTTTGCGCGGCGCGGGAAGAGGGGCTTCTTCTTATATAATTGTTATGACCAACTTAATAAACCCTCCCACCGACCGCCACGACACGGTGCTACCCTTGCCGCCACAGGTGACGGCTAACGCCCTTGCTGTTGATGCCGCCTGTTCGGGCAACCCCGGCCCCATGGAATATCAAGCCATTGACCTTGCTACGGGGGCACAGGTGTTTCATTTCGGCCCTATGCACGGCACCAACAACATTGGCGAGTTTCTTGCCATTGTGCATGCCCTGGCGCTGCTCGACAAAATGGGGGTGAAAGGAAAAACCATCTACAGCGACTCGCATAACGCAATACTGTGGGTGAAGAAACGACAGTGTAAGACGAAGTTGGAACGCACGCCACAAACGGCTCCGCTCTACAACATCATCGCACGCGCCGAGGCATGGCTGCGAAGCCACCCCGTGCTCGATAATGAGGTGGTGAAGTGGGAAACGCGTCTTTGGGGAGAAGTGCCAGCTGATTTCGGAAGAAAGTAACATTGTTTTTTTCTTGTATCTCTCGTTTTTTCTCGCAATGCTGCGCATTGCTCGTGGCTTTAAACATTAATTATCATTAATTGAACATTAATTAAACATTAATATTCGCGCTTCGCGCGTTTGGTTAAACATTAATCTCCATTAATCTAACATTAATCTTCATTAATATTCCGCGCTTCGCGCGTTGGTTTTGAAAAAGAGCGCGTAGCGCTTATTAATGTTTAATTAATGTTCAATTAATGGACATTAATGTTTAAAACCCATGAGCGCGTAGCGCGAATAAAATATAAATTAATAATAAAGGTATAACACCGATGGCATTTACTCGCAATAAAGGTGAGATGACTGGCGATGAGGCCTTTGCACGGCTGAGCACCCTGTGCGCCAAGGGCGAACATAGCACGGGCGAGATGCGGCAGCGCATGATGCGCTGGGGCATTGACGCCGACACACAACAACAGGTGGTTGACGCACTGGTCGACGCCCGCTTCGTTGACGACACTCGCTACGCCCGCATGTATGTTGACGACAAACTGCGCTTCGACCACTGGGGACCCCGTAAGATAGCGCAAGGCCTGATGCTGAAGGGCGTAGACAAGCACATTATTGACGACGCTCTGGCCACCATTTCGGCCGACACCTTCGACGACATTCTGCTGCCCTTGCTCAAAGCCAAAGCTCGCACCATTAAAGGGGCATCGGCCTACGAGCGTAGGTGCAAGCTGATACGCTTTGCCGTGCAACGTGGCTTCATGCCCGACATGGCTACACGCCATGCCACTAACTTCTTTAATGAGGCCGACGATTTTGCCGATGAATGTACCGACGATCATACCACCGACACCGAACCCTTCGACTTATAAAAAGCCCCTCTTGGCCTGACATTTTGTAACTCATAAATGCCAAAAAGCCTTGCCAAAGGGCTGTTTTCAAAAACTTTAACCAAAAATATTTTTTCTATCCGCATTTTTGTTTGAAAAACGGTTTGTTGTTCAATAACTTTTTTCTAACTTTGCGGGCAATTAGAGATAACAAGCGTATAAAGATTGCAAACAGTCATGGCACTCAGCGGGTGCCATGATCAGGATACACAAGATAAAACATTATTAATTAGATATTTCATTCACTTCTAAAAATATTTAGTAAAAATGGCAAAGTTAGATTTGACAAAGTACGGTATTACTGGTTCTACAGTAATCGCACACAATCCGTCTTATGAGAAATTGTTCGAAGAAGAGACCAAGGCTGGTCTTGAGGGCTTCGAGGTAGGTAAAGAAACCGAGCTCGGCGCTGTGGACGTAATGACTGGTATCTACACTGGCCGTTCACCTAAGGACAAGTACATCGTAATGGATGAGAACTCTAAGGACACTGTATGGTGGACTTCAGAGGAATATAAGAACGATAACCACCCCATGTCTGAAGAGGTTTGGGCTACGGTTAAGGATATCGCCAAGAAAGAACTTTGCAACAAGAACCTCTATGTAGTAGATGGTTTCTGCGGTGCTAACAAAGACACACGTATGGCTGTTCGTTTCATCGTTGAGGTTGCTTGGCAGGCTCACTTCGTAACAAACATGTTCATCCGTCCTA
>CAKQFW010000038.1 GCA_934230965.1 uncultured Prevotella sp. | reverse complement strand
GAGTGATGCCGCTAAACGGGGGGCAGCAGCAGCGGGGGGGCTTACCACTTCATATACTCGGTAGGCGTCATGCCAAAGGCTTTTGAAAAACACTATGAAAAGTAACCACTGTTGGCAAAGTCTACCGTATACATAACCTCTGCCACACTAAGAACCTAAAAAGAAGCCCTGAGGCAACTGTTCAATGTTTTTAAGATATTTATGCACACGATAGTTAAATCCTGGCACATCCATTACCTGTGCAAACTCTGTTTGCAAAGCTTCATCAGCATGACCCATGCCTTGTGTTACGGGGCGAGATGAGTCGTATTTATGACACACATCTTGTAGATGTCGAGCTATCTCAGCACCTTTTTTCGTCCATTGTTCATAAATCTCGTTACCAACACTCCACATTATAATGCAAGGATGGTTACGATGATGTTTAACTATATTTACGATATCTTTGTCACTCCATTCATTGAAAAATTTTGCATAGCCATTTTTGCATTTCGGATGAATCCAAGTATCAAAACTTTCGGCCATTACCATCATACCTAAAGAATCGCACAGTTGCATCTGTAACGATGAGACAGATATAGGACAAAGTGAACGAGAAAACGGACAAAACATGTTGTTTTTCAGCTGTTTGTCCGTTTTATTGCTTAAATGTCGAATTAGTGATTATCATTTAGCGGTAAGGTTGCTGGCCATTACTGCATATTTTGCTTGTAGGGCTTTGGGCAGCGTGTTGAGGATAACGTGGTAGGCCTCGGTTATTAATGAAGAAACCATTTCGTCAGGCAACAGCTGGTAGCAGATGTCGCTCCAGTGTTTCTTGTTCCAGTGAAAGGCGGGCTGTATGTGGGTGTATTGCTCGCGCAAGGTTTCGTTACGCTGTGGCGACAGTTTGCAGGCAAAGTGCATGGCGCTATGTGGCTGGATAGCGGCGGTATGGTTGTCGGCACCCAGCCACAGGCATAAAAATATTTTGCCTTCTAAGCGAAAGGTTATGTTCTCGGGGCCGAAGGGTTGATCTTCGGTAACGCCTGGCAGCGACAGGGTGTAGGTTCTTACTTGTTCTATATTCATACGGTGTGTGTGGTATAAGTTTGTAAAAAGAAAAAGTGAGGTTGTGCCAAACCTATTTTGTTGACACAACCTCACACATTTGAAAAGCTTTATGTATCAGTTGTTTTTTTCGTTTAATGCTGTAAACGCACGGTTTTACTCTTCAACAGCAGCCTGCGCCGCTGCCAAACGTGCGATGGGCACACGGAAGGGTGAGCAGCTAACATAGTTGAGCCCTACGCGGTGGCAGAACTTAACTGATGAGGGCTCGCCGCCATGCTCGCCACAAATGCCGCACTTGAGGTCGGGGCGTGTAGAACGGCCCTTTTCAACAGCCATCTTTACAAGCTGGCCCACACCATTCTGGTCGAGCACCTGGAAGGGGTCGACATTCAGAATTTTCTTCTCGAGATATACGGGAAGGAAGCTGGCAATGTCGTCGCGGCTGTAACCGAAGGTCATCTGTGTAAGGTCGTTGGTGCCAAAGCTAAAGTATTCGGCCTTCTTAGCAATATAGTCGGCAGTGAGGGCAGCACGCGGTATCTCAATCATGGTTCCTACCTTGAAGGGTATCTCTATGCCCTCTTGGCTGAAGAGCTCTTTGGCGGTGTCGCGAATAACCTTTTCTTGAAGGTCAAACTCGTTTACAATACCAATAAGGGGCACCATAATCTCGGGATGGGGGTCGAAGCCCTCTTTCTTCAGCTGTATGGCAGCACCCAGGATGGCACGTGTCTGCATCTCAGTAATCTCGGGATAGGTATTGCCCAGACGGCAGCCACGATGGCCCAGCATGGGGTTAGCCTCTGAAAGGCTGTTTACGCGCTGCTGTATCTTCTGCACAGATACACCCATCTCATCGGCCATAGCCTGCTGGCCAGCAAGGTCGTGGGGAACAAACTCGTGCAAGGGGGGATCGAGCAAGCGTATGTTAACAGGATGCCCGTCCATAGCCTTCAAGATGCCATAGAAGTCTTTCTGCTGGAAGGGCAACAGCTTAGCCAGTGCCTTCTTGCGTCCTTCTTGATTGTCAGAAAGTATCATCTCGCGCATGGCCTTAATCTTATCGGCCTCGAAGAACATGTGCTCTGTACGGCAAAGGCCAATACCTACGGCGCCAAAGTTGCGAGCCACCTCAGCATCGTGGGGTGTGTCGGCATTGGTGCGCACTACCAGCTTGGTATATTTGTTGCAGAGATCCATGAGCTTAGCAAAGTCGCCTGAAACCTCGGCGGGCTTTGTCTTAACCTGTCCGAAGTAAACCTCGCCAGTAGAACCATTGATAGAGATGTAGTCGCCCTCTTTCAGCACTACGCCATCAATCTCTACGGTGCGTGTCTTATAGTCGACATTGATAGCACCAGCACCCGACACGCAGCACTTGCCCATACCACGAGCCACAACGGCGGCGTGAGAGGTCATACCACCACGAGCGGTAAGGATGCCCTCGGCTGCCGACATACCTGCGAGGTCTTCGGGCGATGTCTCGATACGCACCATCACTATTTGGTGTCCGGCGTCGTGCCATTCTTTAGCATCGTCGGCAAAGAACACTATCTGTCCGCAAGCAGCACCAGGCGATGCGGGCAAGCCACGGGTAAGAACCTTGGCCTGTGCCAGGGCTTGCTTGTCGAACACGGGGTGCAAGAGCTCGTCGAGCTTGTTGGGCTCGCAACGCTCAAGGGCTGTCTTCTCGTCAATCTCGCCTTCGGCCAGGAGGTCCATTGCAATTTTTACCATTGCGGTGCCTGTGCGCTTACCGTTACGTGTTTGCAAGAACCACAGTTTGCCCTCCTGTACGGTAAACTCCATGTCTTGCATATCGTGGTAGTGCTTCTCAAGCTTTTCTTGAAGGGCATTGAGCTGTGCGTATATCTCGGGCATAGCCTCTTCCATAGAAGGATATTTGGTGGCGCGCACCTCTTCTTCAATGCACTGCTGCTTAGCCCAGCGCTGTGAGCCCTCTTTGGTTATTTGCTGCGGTGTGCGTATGCCTGCCACCACGTCTTCGCCCTGAGCATTTACCAGATACTCGCCATTGAAAATATTTTCGCCAGTGGCGGCGTCGCGGCTGAAGCAAACACCTGTAGCCGAGGTGTCGCCCATGTTGCCAAACACCATGGCCATAACGGTAACGGCTGTACCCCACTCGGCGGGTATGCCTTCCATCTTACGGTACAGGATGGCACGCTCGTTCATCCAGCTATCAAACACGGCACAGATGGCTCCCCAGAGCTGCTCCATAGGATCGTTGGGGAAGTCTTTACCTGTTTGGTTCTTGATAGCCTCTTTAAAGAGGGTTACGAGCTGCTTGAGCTCGTCGACGGTGAGCTCGTTGTCAAGGGTGATGCCACGCTGTGCTTTTACCTTTTCAATAATGGCCTCGAAGGGGTCGATATCTTCTTTGTTTACGGGCTTCATACCCAGCACTACGTCGCCATACATCTGTACAAAACGGCGGTAGCTGTCGTATGCAAAACGCTCGTTGCCAGTTTTCTTTGCCAGTCCGGCCACTACGTCGTCGTTAAGACCTAAGTTGAGGATGGTATCCATCATGCCGGGCATTGAGGCACGAGCACCTGAACGCACTGAAACAAGGAGGGGGTTCTGCGCATCGCCAAACTTGCTGTTCATCAAGCCTTCGATGTGTGCTACTGATTTTGCTACTTCGTCTTTAAGAAGGGCTACCACTTGGTCTTTACCTTTCTCAAAGTATTCGTTACAGGTGTCGGTAGTTATTGTAAAGCCAGGAGGAACGGGCACGCCAATCAAGTTCATCTCAGCAAGGTTTGCGCCTTTTCCTCCCAGGAGGTTTCTCATGTCAGCCTTTCCTTCGGCCTGACCATTTCCGAAAGTGTAAATTCTTTTTTCGTTCATAATATATGGTTTATGTTTTTTGTCTTGATATTATTGTTTATATGCCATAACATATTTAGTAGTATATCTTAGGTAGGGTCTTGTTTTTTTGTGGATGCAAAGGTAACGTATATTTTGTTAATCGCAAAATTTTTGTAACCAAAAATGCAATGTGGGCATTACATTTTCGCTGTTATCGCAAACAATGTGTAATGCCCACATGGCGGTTTTTGCTATTCAAACACCTCGTCAATGTCCATAGTGTCATCTACAGTGTCGGTTTGATGGCAAGGGTTAAAGTTGCTGTCAAGGCCAAATGTAGCCGATGGCGAATAGCCCAGTGAGGTATCGGCATACACTTTTTTCATAAAAATGGCCCAGATGGGCAAGGCCATAGAGGCACCCTGCCCCATTCGCATCGAGTCGAAATGTATGTCGCGGTCTTCGCCACCTACCCAGCAACCGCTTACCAGCTGTGGGGTTATGCCCATAAACCAGGCATCAGAGTTGCGGTTAGTGGTACCCGTCTTAGCACCTATTTCGCCTTGAAGGTTATACTTGAAGCGTAGGCGCGAGCCTGTGCCGCCATCAACCACACCGCGCAGTAACATAATCATCTTATTGGCACTCTCGGTGCTGATAACCTCATTCATGCGTGGCTGGAAACGGGTTATAACGTTGCCCTCGTTGTCTTCAATGCGTGTAACGAAGAGCGGTGCCGTGCGTATGCCGTGATTAACAAAGGTGGTATAGGCACTTACCATCTCGGCCACCGACACATCACAAGGACCGAGGCAGAGCGACATTGAAGGGTGAATGTTGGGGTTGCGTATGCCATATTCGTGCAAGAGGCTTACAAACTGGCTGGGATTGAGCTTGCTCATGAGATAGGCCGATATCCAGTTGTTTGATTGTGCCAATCCCCATTGCAAGGTCACCATTTCGCCATAACGCTTACGGCTGGTGTTGCGCGGTGTCCAGGGTTTGCCCGCCACCATATAGGTTTGCTGCACGTTGGGGGCTAAGTCGCAGGGCGAGAAGCCGTTTTCCATGGCTAACGAATAAAGGAAGGGCTTGATGGTAGAGCCCACCTGTCGGCGTCCGCCAGTAACCATGTCGTACATAAAATGGGTGTAGTTAAGACCACCCACATAGGCTTTTACCTGTCCGGTAGCAGGATCCATACTCATGAAGCCTGCACGAAGGAACGATTTTACGTAACGTATGCTATCGATAGGTGCCATCAGGGTATCAATGTCGCCATGATAGGTAAACACCGACATCTGTGTGGGGGTGTGAAACGAGCGATGTATCTCTTCTTGCGAGGCTCCTGAAGCTTTCAGTACACGGTAACGCTCGCTCTGTACCACGGCACGCTCCATAATGCTGTTTACCTGTTTTGTGGTAAGCTGGTCGGTAAACGGTGCATTGGGCTTTCGGCGGTTTTCTTTGAAGAATTCGGGCTGCAAGTATTTTGCCACATGGGTGTAGACAGCCTCTTCGGCGTAACGCTGCATACGCGAGTCGATAGAGGTATAAACCTTCAAGCCATCAGCATTGAGGTTATAAGGCTTGCCATCTTTCTTAAAGTTTTTATTGCACCAACCATACAAGGGGTCTGTATCCCAGGCTATTGAGTCGAGATAATATTGTGTAGCGTTCCATGACGGATAGTCGTCACGATTAGGCTTTTTGGCCGACATATAGATGCGCAAATATTCGCGCAGATAGGGTGCCTGACCATCTTTATGGTCGGTGCGATGGAAGTTTAATGTCAGCGGCTCGTTGCAATAATTGTTATATTCGGCCTCGGTAATATATCCCGCCTTCAGCATCTGTCCTAACACTACGTTGCGGCGGCTACGGCAGCGCTCGGGATAGCGCACTGGGTTAAACAACGAGGGGTTTTTACACAAGCCTATCAAGGTAGCACTTTCACAAACAGTGAGGTTGCGAGGCTCCTTCTTAAAATAGGTGTTAGCAGCCGTCTTAATGCCCACCGCATTGTGTAAGAAATCAAAATAGTTGAGGTAAAGGGCAATTATTTCTTCTTTCGTATAGTTGCGCTCAAGCTTAATGGCTATCACCCATTCAATAGGTTTTTGCAATAATCGCTCTAAGGTGCTTGAGGCAGCATCTGAGTAAAGCTGCTTTGCCAACTGCTGCGTGATGGTAGAACCTCCGCCAGCGTGTGTTTGGCCCAGCAAACCACGTTTTACAACGGCACGCGTTAAGGCAATAAAGTCGATGCCCGAATGGCTATAAAAGCGCTCATCTTCAGTGGCCACCAATGCTTGTACCAACGAAGGCGACAGCTCGTTATAATTTACACAAACACGATTTTCGCGGTTAAAGTTCCAGGTGCCCAGCACCTTGCCATCAGACGAATAAATTTGTGTGGCAAAACGGTTTATGGGGTTTTGTAAATCTTCTACAGGAGGCATATAGCCTACCCATCCATTCCATATAGCGGTAAACGCCACTGCCGACGTTAGCATTGCGGCAACGATGATAAACCACAGAAAATGTACGAATGCTTTTCGCATATAATTGTTCTATATTATTTTATCTAAATTATTAATGTGTGTTGTTTCAAACTGGCCACGGGCTATCTCTCATTGCCCAGCCACAGGGGATAGTGCGAAGACAGCCTTTAATTCGGCAAAGTTATAGATAAAATATGAAACAGCCAAAATTTAAGGTTATTCTTTAACTGGCGTCTCGCCTGCAATGGCATTTTATGGTATAGAAAGGTATGGAAAGGTGCTTTATCAAGTTTTTATGACCACAAGATAAAGAAAAGTGCACAGTATGGTGCCTTGAAAGGTTGTTTGGTAGAAAAATTAACAATCTTTCAATAAATCTTTTGATTATTTAAAAATTAGCCTTACCTTTGCACACGTGTTTGTGCTTTGTTTACGCACACAGCAAACAAGAAGCACGTTTTTCATTGAATAACGATTGTATAAATATAATATAAAAGGATGATTGGATTAACATTCAAGCCCAAATTTTTTAGTTGCTTGAAACATTACAACAAGAAAAAACTTACGGCCGACGTTATGGCTGGCATTATTGTGGGCATCGTAGCACTACCGTTGGCTATTGCCTTTGGTATCGCATCGGGCGTATCACCCGAGAAAGGTATTATTACCGCTATTGTGGCTGGTTTTATTATCTCGGTGTTTGGTGGCAGCAAGGTGCAGATAGGTGGCCCTACAGGAGCCTTCATTATTATTATCTATGGCATTATTCAGCAATATGGTATGAGCGGCCTTACTATTGCCACATTTATGGCGGGCGTATTTCTTATACTGTTTGGCTTGCTACACCTGGGCACCATTATTAAATATATACCCTACCCCATTGTTGTGGGCTTTACCAGTGGTATTGCTGTAACTATCTTTACCACACAGATTAAAGACCTTTTAGGATTGAGCATGGATGTGGTTCCCTCCGACTTTATTGAAAAGTGGTGGGCTTACATTCAGCACCTCTCTACAGCACATTTATGGACAGCTGGCGTAGGCATCTTAAGCATCGTTATTATTGCTATAACGCCTCGCTTCAGCAAGAAGATACCTGGTTCACTTATTGCCATCATCGTGATGACAATTGCTGTGTTATTATTGAAAAACTATTGGGGAATAACAGGCATTGAAACCATTGGCGACCGTTTCAGCATTAATTCATCCCTGCCCGAAGCCACGTTGCCCACCATGTCGTGGGAAGTGGTAAAGAAACTGGTGCCCCCTGCCCTCACTATCGCTATTTTGGGCGCTATAGAGAGTTTGTTGTCGGCCACCGTTGCCGATGGTGTAATTGGCGACCACCACGACTCAAACACAGAGCTTGTTGGCCAAGGCATCGCCAACCTTTTTACACCGCTCTTTGGTGGAATTCCTGCCACAGGCGCCATTGCTCGTACCATGACCAACATTAACAATGGAGGTCGCACCCCCGTAGCAGGCATTATCCACGCTGTAGTATTGCTGCTCATCTATCTGTTCCTTATGCCGCTGGCTCAATATATTCCGATGGCTTGCTTGGCTGGTGTACTGGTAGTGGTAAGTTATGGTATGTGTGGCTGGCGATCGTTTGTAATGCTGATGCGTAACCCGAAGAGCGATATCACCGTGCTGCTTATCACTTTCTTCCTCACCATCATCTTCGACCTTACCGTTGCCATTGAGGTAGGCCTCATTATTGCTTGCTTGCTGTTTATGAAGCGAATGGCCGAAACCACTGACGTAAAAGTGATTATGGACGAGATTGACCCTAACGAAGAAACCGACCTTCAGCTCGAAAACAACGAGCACCTCATCATACCGCAAGGTGTTGAGGTATATGAAATTAACGGCCCCTACTTCTTCGGTGCTGGTAATAAGTTTGAAGAAATTATGGCCTCGTTTCATGATCGCCCAAAGGTGCGTATCATACGTATGCGTAAGGTTCCGTTTGTCGACTCTACAGGCATCCACAACCTTATCAACCTGTGTGCGATGAGCGAGAAAGAAGGCATACAGATAGTGCTCTCGGGCGTTAATCCTTATGTACATAAGGTGCTTGAACATTCGGGTTTCTACCAACTTATTGGCGAGGCCAACATTTGTCCTCACATTAATGTTGCACTGGCGCGCGCGCAAGAGATTATTGGTCAATAACTGCGGTTTCGTATTTTAAAAAGAGACGATGGAATATATGTCACAAGAAGGCTACGACAAGCTCGTAGCCGAATTGCATCAGTTAGAATGTGTGGAGTTGCCTCAGGTGCGCGACGCCATTGCCGAAGCACGCGATAAGGGCGACCTAAGCGAAAACTTTGAATATCATGCTGCCAAGCGTGAACAAGGTAGGCTGATAAGTCGTATCAACTATAAACGTAAGGTGCTTGAGTTTGCTCGCGTTATTGACAAATCGAAACTGAAACAAGACTGTGTAGGCCTTCTTAGCAAAGTAAAAATCACTAATATGGTAAGAAACATGGCCATGACTTACACCATTGTTAGTCCGCACGAAGCTAATCTTAGCGAAGGAAAAATATCTATCAAGTCGCCCATTGCACAAGCATTAATGAATAAAACGGTGGGCGATGTGGTAGAAGTGCGTGTACCTGCTGGCGTCTTAAAGCTGCGCATTGACAGCGTTGAGATATAAATTGAGATATAATAGGAAAGATGACGAGCCAGTACTTGCACCAAGTACTGCAGTAATCTCAAGCAAGTACTGCAGTAATCTCGGCCAAGTACTGGAGTAATCTCCATCAAGTACTGAGATGATTTTAATATTATTGCTTGATGGTTTAAGGGTAACCATAAAGCAATAATAATGTAACTTGCTCACTGTTCGCTAATAACCCCAATTGAGCTATTAGCGAACAGTGATGTGAAAACAACCTTGTTTCACTTCATATTTTACCCAGCAACGGTTGTTTTTTCGCATATCGTTCAGCACCTCGCTTAGCACCCATTTTAGCGAGTCGTTGCGCACTTGTCGGCGTGCAGCGCCATCAGGGTCTTGCACCGTTTTATACCTGTTATAGCACACATCGAATGTGGTGCCATATAGATGGCAACTGTTTTCAGTAGCATTAGCATTATGGCCGCGCAGCTTTTCAATATCAGCCTTACTACGTAACACGCTGGTAACAATTATTTTATGCAAAGGTATGCCCTTTACCTGTAAGCTATCAAAAAAATTGCGTCCAATATCTTGCAGCAACACTGAAGCCTCGGGCACGAGGTACGGAATACTGCTTTTCAATCGGTCTACATGAAAATATGGGTTGCTGCCTATATATACCAGTTCTTTTTTCATATTTTCAGCAGCATGGCGGTCGGCCACAGGCTTCACGCCCAACTTTTTGGCTGATGTCAATTGCACATCGTTTGCATCAGGAAAAGTATTGCCAAAATGGGGCACACTGAAAATGCGATGGTGAGCTAAAGAACCATCGGCATTGAAGAATAAGCTTGTAGACAATTTGCCTTGATAACGTTCAGGCACCGCTGGTGCTTCAGCTACGGGTGTTTCGGGCACCTTTGCTTCGGCAGTTGTTGTTACGGGCGCTTCTGTTTCTTGCAAGGCTCTGCCGTTAACCGTGTCTTCCTTTTCTGCTACCGTCTGAAGGGTGTCGACAGCATTGTTCTGTATATTATGCTTTGGGGCACCAGCCACTTCAGGAAAGACAGCACGAACAATGGCAAGAACAATCACGCAGATGCCAAACGCTTGAATATAGCGTTTCTTACTTATCATTTTCATTTCAAGTTTTCCTCCTGTTATTTTAATAGATACCAGCACGAGGTGGTGAAGAAATTACGAACATAAGTAAGGCTGTAAAGGGGGCGCCAAAGCCTACGGGGGCGCAAATTGAATTTTTGTTTATAATGTGGATTGATAAACCAGAACACACGATCTTCAACCTCCATGTTACATATCTTTATCAGCTGCTCAAAGGTTTCAATGCTTGTGCGTGTTTGCTTGATGTTCATCAGTTCGTTTACGATATCATCTTTCTCGCCAAAGGCTTTTAACAGGGTTTTGTATAGGCTTTTAGGCAGCAGATGAATAAATGGTAGGTGTGAACAAACCTTATTTCTACATATCTGTTGATGTCCGCCAAAAGGCATTTGCCATGCCGGGAAACCAATAAACAAGATGCCCGTAGGCTTCAAGAAAGCCTTCAGTTGTTTTAAAAATTCAGCTTTCTTAGAGATGTGTTCTATCACATCGTGCAGCAAAATAACATCAAACTTATCCTCATTATCAACAGGAGGTGTGCATGCAAGAAAGTCGCAACAAGTAAAGGTTGCTTTAGGCGATACTTGTTTGAAATAGGTTTGTGCATCGTTTATGCGGCATTGAGCAATGTCCATGCCCGTGACGGTGCAGCCCATTTCGGCAAAGGGCACCAGGTTTCCGCCATCACCACAGCCCACCTCCAGCACCTTGCTTTGTGCTGTAATGTGTTGTTGGGTAGCCAAGTATTCTACATAAAATTCGCGTGAGGTGTTTTCCAACTCATGAAAATATCGTTGTCTGTCAAGATGTCTTTCTTGCATGTTGCTTTTCGTTTTAATTCGATTTATAGATGCAAAGTTAGCACAAAATATGTTTTCAGCCAAGGCTGACGCAATGAAACTGTATTATTAAATGTGATATTTGCTCTTTCGTTGTGCCTTTTGAGGCGTGTAGCTTCCTGAACCTTCGCCCATAGGCATGTGAACAGCACCGCCAGACACCTTATGACGATACTGGTTCCAACGCTGACGTATGCGATCAACATAGTCAACAGTTTCGGCCCCACGCATATAGCCATATTTTACTACAGGATCATTATAAAATGAAGGACTACTGAGCTTTAAAACATACTGGCTAACATCTGCCCACAGATATGGGTTCTTACCATTTTTACGAGCCAATGCCATAGCATCTCGTACATGAAAATGGCCGCCGTTGTAACTGGCCAGCACAAAATTTATGCGTTCGTTGCTGTTGCGCACATCATTAAACAGCCCATTCAGTCGGGCAATGTATCGCGAGGCAGCCTCAATATTAGCTTGAGGGTTATACAGTTCGGCCTCGGCCAGGCCCAAGCTTGCAGCTGTAGAAGGCATAATCTGCATGAGTCCTCGGGCTCCTGCCCATGAGTATGCTCGGGCATCAAAGGTAGATTCTTGATAACATTGTGCAGCCATCAATCGCCAATCCCATCGTGCACGTGGTGCATACATTTTAAAATAAGCATCATATTGCGATATTTGCCCTCTACCAGCATTTAACATAGGCGCATATACATGGCGATGTATGCTGGCCGATGAAAAGGCGAAGCGCTCTTCACGCTTCACTTCGGCCAATATAGAAGGTGAGTACCAGTGGTTTAGTGAATCGGCCAACTCTTTATTGCTTTTAGATACACACCAAGCAGTATGACGCACACTGTCGTTTGCACCACAATATATTATGTTAGGTTGCGTGCGTGGCAACTGAACAACAGCCACATCGCCCTCGCCATTTTTTAAGCGGCACATCAAGTCGGCGGTATCTTTACACACCTCAACACGTAGGCTCACGCCTATCTTCTGTGCAAACTTTTCACAAATAAGATATTGCGTGCCCATCGTTTTACCTCGATAATCAAAATAGGTTTCTGAGCCAGAGAGGGTGAGCATTATCAATTCGCCATTGGCTAAAATATCGTCGTATGAGAATTGTGAGTTGTTCGTTGTATCAGCCTCTTCGGCATCTTCGCCAATGGTGGTTCCCCATGGCGTAACGGTAGCGTTGTTACGATGTCGGCAACTCGACATTGTAAATAAAAATGTAGATAATATGAAGAAAAAAACTGTTCGCATAACTTATAGCCGCAAAATTACTACATTTTTTTGGGATTATCACAGAAAAAGTGTACTTTTGCTATAAATTTTCACTAAAACAAGAAAATATGTTACGAATAGCAGTACAATCAAAAGGACGTTTGTTTGAAGACACGATGGGGTTATTGGCCGAAGCCGATATTAAAGTAAGCAGCAGTAAGCGTACCCTTCTCGTGCAATCAACGAGTTTTCCGTTAGAGGTATTATATCTTCGCGACGACGATATACCTCAGAGTGTAGCCGATGGCGTAGCCGACATTGGCATTGTAGGTGAAAACGAATTTGTAGAAAAGCATGCCCATGCCGATATTGTTTCACGCTTGGATTTCAGTAAATGTCGCCTATCGTTAGCTATTCCAAAAGAAATCGACTATCAAGGTTTAGAATGGTTTAACGGCAAGCGTATTGCCACTTCGTATCCTCATATTCTTGACACCTTCTTGCAACAACATAATATCAAAGCCGACATTCATGTCATTACAGGTAGCGTAGAGATAAGTCCTGGCATAGGTTTGTCTGATGCTATTTTCGATATTGTTAGCTCGGGAAGCACACTGGTAAGCAACAACCTTCGTGAGGTAGAAATCGTAATGCAAAGCGAAGCCTTGCTAATAGCCAATCAAAACCTTAGCCCTGAAAAGCAACAGGTACTTGATGAGATGCTATTCCGCTTTAAGGCTGTGCAGTCGGCTTACGACAAAAAATATGTCATGATGAATGTTCCCAAGGCGCAGCTTGACAATATTATTAAGGTGTTACCTGGCATTAAAAGCCCTACCGTCATACCGTTGGCCGATGCCGATTGGTGCTCAATACACACGCTGCTTGACGAGAAACGTTTTTGGGAGATTATTGGCAAATTAAAAGAATTGGGTGCCCAAGGTATATTGGTTACCCCCATTGAAAAGATGATATTATGAACATCATAAAATATC
Source organism: uncultured Prevotella sp. (assembly GCA_934230965.1). Lineage (GTDB taxonomy): Bacteria > Bacteroidota > Bacteroidia > Bacteroidales > Bacteroidaceae > Prevotella. The sequence continues at coordinate 10 of CAKQFW010000038.1, read as the reverse complement.
CTTCTCAGGC
>CAKQFW010000037.1 GCA_934230965.1 uncultured Prevotella sp. | reverse complement strand
GACTAACGGCATAGGCGGTACCGTCACTGACAATCATGGCGAACCAATTATTGGTGCCACGGTAAAGGTGAAAGGGTCGGCTACAACGGGCACAGTGACCGACATTGATGGCAATTTTGCCCTCAAGGCAAAACCAGGCGAAACTCTCGTTATCTCTTACATCGGATGTAAAAACAAAGAGGTAAAGGCTGGACAGCATATAAAGGTGGTGCTTGAAGATAGTTCAGAAATGTTGAATGAGGTTGTTGTAACAGGTTACCAAGTGCAGCGTAAGGCCGACCTTACGGGCGCTGTTAGCGTGATGAACATGAAGGAACCTGTATCACAATCGGATGCCAACATCCTTAACTCTATGCAAGGTAAGCTGGCTGGCGTGCAGGTGGTGACCGATGCTGCTCCTGGTGGCGACGGTGCTTCTATTCGTGTGCGTGGTATGAGTTCTGTCAATGGCACCGCGCCGCTGCTTATTGTCGACGGTATTGCTACGACAGAGAATATGAACTCTATCAACCCCGCTGATATCGAGTCGATACAGGTGCTGAAAGATGCCTCTTCGGCCTCAATATATGGTTCGCGTGCTGCCAATGGTGTTATTATTGTTACCACTAAGCGTGGCAAGGGCGAGAAACTTACTGTAAACATAAACTATGCCGCCAGCTTGCAAACGGTGGCCAAGACGTTTGATATGTTAAACACCGCCGAGTGGGGACAGGCTTACTGGACCGCCGCCAAGAACGCTGGTGTTAAGCCCTCGCATCCCTTCTATGGCAATGGCGACACTCCACAAATGGTAAGTGGCTTGCCTAATACCGACTGGCAAGACGAGGTGTATAGTTCGGCATGGACACAGAACCTTACAGCAAGTGTGGCAAACAGCGGCAAACGTGGCTCTATGCTCTTCTCGGCCAACTATATTGACCAGGACGGATTGGTCGACTATACATTCTATCGTCGTTACTCTGCTCGTCTTAATTCTACCTACGACATTTCAAAGTATGTGAGTGTGGGCGAAAACCTGATGGTGGCCAAATGGTTCAATCGTGGTTGCGATGCACAGAACGACCGTGGTATTCCTTACACCGCCATGCGCCAGCACCCTGGCCTTACCGTGCGTAATGAGGATGGCACGTTTACAAACCCAGTTGATGTGCTGAAGTCGGATATTGCAAACCCCGTGCAGAGCCTTTATAACGCTCGCGACAATTCGAACGAGAGCCTTCGTATCTTTGGTAACGCTTATTTAGAGGTTAAGCCTGTTAAGGGCCTGACCCTGAAATCAAACTTTGGTCTTGACCATACACAGTATTTTAATAAGGCGTTGAACCGCAAGTTGGTGGCATCAAATGTTACCTCAATGAGCCGGGCTTACGGACAGGGCGAAACCTGGACGTGGACCAACACTGCCAACTATCAGCTTGATCTTGCCTCGCACCACTTTAACGTGCTGGCTGGTTCTGAGGCTATCAAGTATAAATTTCAAGACATCTCAGCATGGCGCAATAACTATGCTTTCGAGGACAAAAATTATATGCAGATAGGGTCGGGCGAAGGCACGCAGACCAATGGTGGCGGCACCCAAGAGTGGGCCTTGTTCTCGCTCTTTGGCAAACTCGACTACAACTATGCCGACCGCTACCTCTTCTCGGCAACCTTGCGTCGCGATGCTACCTCACGTTTGGCCAATGACCAAAACTCGGGCGTATTCCCTGCTTTCTCTGCTGCATGGCGCCTCTCTGAAGAGAAATTCTGGAAAAAGAACCCTGTGGTGAGCGACCTAAAGATACGTGCAGCCTGGGGACAGAACGGTGCCTCGCAGATGCTGTCTAACTATGCTTCTTATTCTACCTATGTGTATGACACAGGCAATGGCTCGTACGACCTCAATGGTACCAATACGGGCATTGTGAGTGGTATTAAGGTGGGTAGCACTGGAAACCGAAACCTGAAGTGGGAAACCACCACTCAGACCAACCTTGGTTTCGACCTCTTTATGCTTAGTAACTCGCTGAGCGTTAGCTTCGACTATTATTGGAAGAAGACCAAAGACATGCTTACCGTGCCCCCCGTGCTGTCTGTGGCTGGTGAGAACGCCTCAAAATGGATGAACACTGGCGACATGAAGAACACGGGTTGGGAAGTTACCATCAATTACAACTCGCCTCGCTATGGCGACTGGTCATGGAACGGAAACCTGAACCTCTCTCAATATAAGAACAAGGTAGTGAAACTGAACGACTTTGTAAACTCTGAAGGTGGCGACGTGCGTCTTATGAAGGGCCAGCCTATGGGTGTTTATTATGGATATGTCGTCGACGGCATCTTCCAGAACGAAACCGAGGTGGCCAACCATGCTACCCAGCAGGGTAAGGGCGTAGGACGCCTTAAATATCGCGACCTTGATGGCAATGGCATTGTCAACGAGAAAGACCAGTGCATCATTGGTGATCCTAACCCCGACTTCTCAATGGGCTTGAACCTGAGCGTTACATGGAAACGTCTCACCCTGAGTACCTTCTTTGCTGGCGAGTTTGGTTTCGATATCTATAATGGCACAAAGCGTCAGCTCGACTTTATGTCGTATGGCGGAAACTCTACCAACCGTGGCAAGAGCGTGCTGAACGCTTGGACACCTACCAACACCTCATCATCAATACCCGCACTGACGTTGGCCGACAACAACAACGAAACACGCATGTCGACCTACTTTGTTGAGGATGGCTCGTATATGAAGATGAAGTTTATCAAGCTTTCTTACGATGTGCCCACCAAGTGGCTCAAGAGTATTGGTGCCTCGGCCCTGAACGTTTACGGACAGATGGAGAACGTCTTTACCATTACCGACTATTCGGGTCTCGACCCCGAATTGCCTCTCGGCGCCTATGGCGCACGTTATGATGGCGGCCCTTATCCACGTTCACACACCTTTACGCTGGGCGTGAACCTGACGTTCTGATTTATCACAACTATAATTAAAGACAAAGAAATGAAAACATATATCAATTTCAAACATATAGCAGTTGCCACCGTTATGGCTGCCTCTACAATGGCCATGACCTCGTGCAACGACTTCCTTGACCTGAAGCCCACGGGCACCTTCACAGAAGAGCAACTTGACGACTCTTCTATCGAGGGCCTGATGTCATCGGCTTATGCTGGTCTTGAGGCTCACTTCTTCGGCAATAACGAGTCGTTTGCTGGCCCTATCACTAACTGGGTGTTTGATGTTCGTTCTGACGATGCCTTGAAGGGTGGTGGCGACATTACCATGGAACAATACATTCACCAGTTAGAGGTGTCGAACGTAACAAGCGATAACGAGGTGGCGTTAAACAAGTGGCGTAACAACTATTATGCTATCTCGCGTGTGCACAAAGCTATGAACGCTATTGAAAACAGCAACATTGGCAATAAAACACCTATCTGGGCGAGCTGAAGCTGCTGCGTGCTTACTTCTACTTCGACCTCATTCGTATCTTCAAGCAGATACCTTACTTTACTGAGAACGAAGACCCTAATGGCAAACGCTGCGACGAGTATTCGCGTGACCAGATTTTCCAGTTTATAAAGGCCGACCTCACCGATGCCTATGCTGTGCTGCCTGAAGAACAGGCACAGGTGGGACGCTTCGGCAAGTATGTTGCTGCGGCATTGATGGCAAAGGTGTGTGCCTTTACCTCTGACTGGGCCGACGTAGTGACCTATGCCGACTATGTTATTAATTCGCACAAGTACGACTTCTATAACAATTATGGCGACATGTCGAAGATAGCGTTTAATAACCAGAAAGAGTCAATCATGGCTATTCAGTTTTCTACCGCTAACAACAATGCACACATCAACTGGTCGAACCTGCTGAACACTACTTATTCAGATGGTGCCTACTATGGCACAGGCGACGACTTCTTCCTGGGTAGCCAAAACCTGGTTGATGCCTTTGCTACCGACGAGAACGGACTGCCTTATCTTGATGGTTCTGAACACTATGTGAAAACTACGGTGAGTGGTAATGGAAACTATGAGGGCAATGTTGATCCACGTCTCGACTTTACCGTAGGTCGTCTTGGCATGCCTTTCCGTGGTCATACCTATAACGAAAAGTGGTGTCGTGCTATTGATGTGTATGGCGAGTATTCAGGAAAGAAAGGTCTTATCGACCCCTCATCGCCCGAAATGGTAAAAGATTGGCCTTGGGGTGCTTCGGCGCTTAACTTCTGCCTTATTCGTTACGCTGACATCGTGTTGCTGAAGGCCGAGGCTCTTATTGAGCAGAACCAACAACTTGACGAGGCACGCAACCTTATTAACAAGGTGCGCACAAAGGCACAGCGCAGCATTGATGGCGACTATACACCGCAAGATCTCGACCCCTTTAATGCTAACTATAATGTGGGCTTATATCCTGCTGCTGGCTGGACACAAGAGTATGCCCGCAAGGCTGTGCGCATGGAGCGTCGCTTAGAGTTGGCTATGGAGGGTAACCGCTGGTTCGACCTCGTACGCTGGAACACGGTGGTACCCACGGTCAACGCCTATATGCAGAGCGAGCAACGTTATCACAGCTATTATGCTGGCAACTCAATTACTGAAGACGAAATCTTCCTTCCTGTGCCGTATCAGGAGGTAAACAATTCAAATGGTCTTTACAAATAAATAAACTGTAAACAATGAAAAAGTATATATTCAATCTGATGATGGGCGCGGTGGCTTTGCTGGGTCTCGCTGCTTGTTCAGACGTTGACATTCCTCAGGCTGTACAGTCGGCCAAGGTGAGCAATCTCAGTGCTTCAGTCGACGGCCGCACCGTAACTCTTAATTGGACCATGCCCACAGCCACAGGGCTTGCGGGTGTAAACATTTATCGTAACAACATTCTGCTTGAGCAGTTGGGCCTTGAAAGCAGCTTTGTGGCTAAGCGCCAGCCTGCTAACACCGACCTTATGTACACCGTAAAGGCCCTTTATGAAAACGGAAACGTGTCAGAGGGCGAGTCGGCAAAGGTAGGTCCGCTGGCAGGATTAAAGGTGGCTATGCTGTTGCCTTCAGAGAATGATAGCGAGCTTGATGACGACGAGTTGGCCGCTAAAACTTGGTTCGTCTCTACCTATGGCGCTGATGGCGACGTGTTTACCCCGTCAACACTTCCCGCTCTCGATATTAAGAAGTATGCAGCACTGTGGATACAGATTGACCGCGTAGGCATCAACGCTGGTGTAAGAAACTTGCCTTCAGCAGTTATTGCCTCAGATGTGGTTGAGAAAATTACAACCTATGTTAAGGCTGGTGGCAACCTGTTGCTCACCAAGCACGCTACGCAGCTTATCACCGCTCTGGGTCGTATTGAGAGCAAGTATGCTCCTGGCCTCTTTTCATCAGGCGAGGGTGGCATGGGCACCGATATCTGGACCACCAATGCCATTATAGGTTCAAACTGCGACCCAAAGTATGACCATCGTTCACATGCCATTTTTGCGGGTCTTGAAGTGCTGCCTGCTAACGATCCTGTGAATGGTTACGACCACGAGTCGTTCCCGCTTGAAGGTCCTGGTATGCGCGAAGACCACAACTGTATGTGGGACCTCAACTCGTATGGCTTCCGCCCCGCTGATGGCCCCAACGTAGTTGCTGCTTTTGAGGCAAAGACTTCGTCAACAGTGCTTTCTACCTGGGGACATGTAACCGACTATTGTTGTGGTGGCATTATCGAGTTTAAACCCACCGACACCTTCAAAGGTAGTGTGCTGTGCATTGGCTTGAGCGCTTACGAGTTTAACCAGAACTCTGCCACCAACCAGTATCAGTCGAATATCGAGCTGTTGACCAAGAATAGTATCGACTATCTTGCTGCACAGACCGACTATTAATGCGTTTCGTCACTTCACTTGTAACAAGATGATAATGGCAACTGTAAGGATCGTTTCCTTACGGTTGCTTTTATTCAATCCATAACAATGCAATAAAGGAAAATGTTTTGCGTTCTCTGTATATAGAAACTCAGAAAAAGAACATTTTCCTCTTTTTGGTTTATATATAATACAGATTTTATATTCATGTTACATTTTAAATCATTTCTTTCTACACTTGCACTGATTGTTCCAATGACCCTATCAGCGCAAATGGTAAGTTTACCAATGACACCAAGTAATGGCTCGCTGAAAGAAACTGTTTCAGGACGCACGCTTGCTGTAAACACAGCACTCTCGCCTTATAACGTGGCTGGAGTGAAAGGAGAGGCTTGGCGCCTTGATGGCTATTCGTCGTATGCCAACGGGTTAATCAATCTGTCTACGCTTAACGGAAAAAATCAGCTCACCTTCTCGCTGTGGGTGGCACCAGAGAGTTATCCCCTCATGCGCCTTGACGAAAATGGCGAGTGGTTTACCACCATGGTAGGGTCGATGCGCATTAACGACAATAACCAGCCCGATAACACCAATGGAAAAGGCTTTGCCTTTCAGCTTGGCTCGCGTGGCTCTTATCAGTTTACCTGTTTTAGCAATGGCTTTCAGCTTAATATCAAGGCGACTGAAAAGCTGAAACGTTATCAGTGGAACCACCTTGTAGCTGTCATTGACGGACAGACCAAACGGGCTACTCTGTATAACAACGGCGTAGAGATGGGTTCGGTGAAGTGTGGCAACTCGTTTACCTCTACCGCTAACGAGCTGTTTGTAGGTAAATCGTATGTTCTGTTGAAAGACGATATGTGCCATCTCAATACCTTTAATGGCCTTATCGACGACTTTGATGTTTACGAGGGTGTGCGCACAGATGTGGTAAACGAAACGTGCAACGACGCTCCTAACCTCTTCTATTCGGCCAGCCGCTATGCTGCCGACATCTGCCGCCCAGCTTTTCATGGCATGCCTTCGGGCAACTGGACCAACGAGTCGCACGGAGCCGTTTACTATAATGGCCAGTATCACGTGTTTTTCCAAAAGAATCCTAATGGCTTACAACTCACCCATATGCATTGGGGACATATTGTGAGCGATAATCTGTACGACTGGAAAGAAATGCCTACGGCCATCAGCCCTGGCGATGATGTTACGTGGTATGACCAGAAGGGTTGCTGGTCGGGCTGTGTCTTCACCGACGATGTGCTCACGGGTGGCAAGCCCAATATTTTCTATACCGGAGTAGACTATGGCCATGCCATGATATCACAGGCTGTACCTGCCGATGACCAATTGCGCTCATGGAACAAGGTTAATAACAATCCCGTTATCAATGGCTGTCCGTCGGGTATGGGTGGCGACTTCCGCGATTGTTTCGTGTTCAAAAACAACGACAATTATTATATGATTGTGGGTTGCACCAAAAATGGTGTGGGCTGCGCTACGTTGCACGTCTACGACAAGGGTTCGCGCACATGGTCAAACGATGGCAAGCTGTTCTTCCAGGGGCAGGTGGCTGGGCGCGATGGCAACTACTGGGAGATGCCTAACGTTACCCGCTTTGGCAACAAGTGGATGTTTACCTGCACACCGCTTTCTACCGACAAGGGCACACGCACCCTTTACTGGATAGGTTCTATTAATGCCGATGGCACGTTCACACCCGACAATATCGCACCTAAGACGATAGAGTTTGATGGCTTCTCGCGCGATGGATACGGTCTCTTGTCGCCCACTATCTTTGAACACGATGGTAAGACCCTTATGCTGGGCGTGGTGCCCGATAAGTTGGGCATGAACGAAACCTATAAATTGGGCTATTCGCACGCCTTTAGTTTGCCGCGCGAGATAAGCCTTTCGGCAAATGGCACGTTACTTCAAAAACCATTCAGTGGCTTGGTAGGCATGCGCTCGTCAACGGCTGTTACTCGTGATGCCTTTACGCTGAATGGCGAAGAAGATTTGTCGCCTGTTGAAGGTCGTGCATTAGAACTGCGTGCCGAGTTTACCGTGGGTAAGAGTGCTGTGGGCTTTACCGTTTTAGGCAACGGCAATCGCAAGGTACGCATTACCTATTCGCCATCGGCCAATTCCATTGACCTCGACCTTAGTAATATTGACCGCATTGTGCAAGACGGAACATTTGGTGGCGTATACACCGCACAATTACCAAAGAAGCTAAATGAGGGACAAACGGCAAAGCTCACTGTGTATGTTGACCACTCGTTTATCGACATCTTTGTAAACGACTCTTATGCTGCTTCGGTGCGCGTCTTTCCTACCGATGTTAATGGTGTGAAAGCTTCTATGTTTAGCGATGGTCCTGTCAATATGCGTATGCTGAAAGCCTATGTGCTAAATCCTAATATCTCGGCCTCCATCACTGGTGCAGAGGCTCTGGCAGCGTGGAAGGTAGAGGGTGGCCAGCAGGCCATCAGCTACGACACAGCAGGCTCTACCGCGCACATACAGGTATATGACACTACTGGTCGTTGTCTCAAAACGTTGAAGGCCGTGAGCGGTAAAGGACAGGTAAATCTTGACACCTGTGGCTTGAATATTGTGCGCCTCACTGATACGGCCACGGGCCACGTTCAAGTGTTTAAGGTGGTTGTAAAATAAGATAAAGTATTGCTCATTAAGTAGGTGTTTAAAAATAGACATACGATTAATTTTTGAACACCTACTTAATAGAAAATCCGCTAATCCACTATATAGAGCAATAAGACACAATATATAACAATAAAGAACAGCAAGAACCACAACAGACAATATATAACAACAAAAGGACAACACAGAACAACATTGTCATACTTATATTAAGTGAGAAAACAATGTTGTTCTTGTTGTCCTTTTGTTGTTCTGTGTTGTCGTGTCTTTCTTTACACAGGTACAAGAGCTATACAAGTATAGACCTATATACGTATAGCACCGACACTTATCTCTCTCTTTTTAAACAATCTTCGTCTTTACTTAGCCCACTTGCCGCTCTTTACAGCGCTGGGCAGCACGGGCATAGCGCCGTTCTGTGTGCACACGTATGCGCTTACCTGTACGGCCAGGCGGTGAGCATCGGCCACGGACATGCCGCCCAGAATAGAGGCGCAGAAGGTGCCTGTAAACGAGTCGCCAGCGCCTACGGTGTCGGCTACCTCTACCTTAGGTGTGGGCTGGAACGACATCTCGCCTGGCGTAAACACATAGCTGCCGTTGGTGCCACAGGTCAGCACCAGCATGTCGAGGTTATACTTGCCCAAGATAAGCCAGCACTTGTTCTCCATATCAAGGCCAGGATAGCCAAACATGCGGCCAATGAGCACCAACTCTTCGTCGTTAATCTTCAACACGTTGCAGCGCTTCATGCTCTCGCATATCACCTCTTTGGTGTAGAAGTTTTGGCGCAGGTTGATGTCGAAAATCTTCATGCAGCCCTCGGGCGTAGCGTCGAGAAACTTGTATATGCTCTCGCGGCTCACCACGTTGCGCTGTGCCAGCGAGCCCCAGCACACGGCGCGTGTGTTCTCGGCCACGGCCTTCACCTCGTCGGTAAACGGAATGTTGTCCCACGCCACGTTTTCTTTAATGTCGTAGGTAGGAATACCCTCGCCATCAAGTTCTACCTGCACGGTGCCTGTGGGGTAGGGCACACGTGGCATGCAATACTGCAACTTCTTTTCTTCCAACTGCTGAATGGTTTCTTCGGCCAGCTTGTCTTCGCCCAAGGCGCTTACGGCTATCGAGTTAAGACCAAATTGTCCGGCATGAAACGCGAAGTTGGCGGGTGCTCCACCCAACTTTTTTCCTTCGGGCAGCACATCCCATAGTGCCTCGCCCAGACCTACTACGTAATTCATAATATATTAAAGCCCCACCCCAGCCGCGCGAAGCGCGGCTTTCCCCTCCCCTTATGGAGAGGAAAGCCCCACCCCCTCGCCGCTAACGCGGCTCACCCCTCCCCTTATGGAGGGGAGTGATATGCTGGGCAAGGTGCTGTTTTAATTAGTTTACAGCCCCTCCCCCGCGCCGCTAAAGCGGCTTCCCCCTCCCCGTTGGAGAGGGGAGTGATATGCTGGGCAAAGCGCTGTTTTAATTTGTTAGTTATTGTTTATTATTTGTTATTATCTATTTCTTTTTAGGTGCCCTTAATCCCCTTCCCAAAATAAGCGCCCCGCCCCTCAAGGCATTTTACTCCCCTCCATAAGGGGAGGGGGAAGCCGCGCGAGCGCGGCGCGGGGGTGGGGCTTCTATTGCTTAACCTTAGTAATATAGCTAAGCAGATACACTACGCCTGCGCTCATCACCACGGCGGCCCACACCTGTGGGTGCATGGCACCGGCAGCCTTAGCGGCATCGCTGGCAAAGCCCATGAGCAAGGGGAAGACGGTGCCACCGAAGAGGCCCATAATCATCAGTCCGCTCACCTCGTTCTTCTTCTCGGGTTCTGACAGCATAGCCTGTGAGAAGACGATAGAGAACACGTTTGAGTTGCCGTAGCCCACCAGCGCGATGGCAGCCCACAGCTCCCACTGCTCGGTGCCGAAGACAAAGCCCACCATAGCCAGACCCATCATTACCACGATGATAGCGAAGAAGGTGCGAATGTTCAGTTTGCGCATGATGATAGAGCCTGTGAAGCATCCCAAGGTACGGAAGGCAAAATAGAGCGAGGTGGCATATTCAAACTTACTCAGCGTGTCGCCGTCAGTGCCCAAGCGTTCGAACAGAATTTTCGGAGCCACAGCGTTGGTGCCCACATCGATGCCCACGTGGCACATGATGCCGATGAACGAGAGCAGGATGAGGGGTGAGCCCAGCATCTTCAGGCAGTCGGCAAAGCCCGATGCCTTGCCCTCGATGGGCTCTTCTTCAATGCGTGTGAAGGCCAGCGACAGCGTAGCAATCATGCCCACCACAAAGAACAGCAAGAACAAGATGCGCCAGCTCAGGCCCAGCAGCGGTGCTGTGGTGGTGGCGCCCCATGATGCGATAAGCGGAGCTATGAACGAGGCGATAGCCTTTACAAACTGTCCGAAGGTAAGTGTTGAGGCCAAGTGTCCCTTCACAATCATCGTTACCAGAGGGTTGATGCTGGTTTGCATCACGGCGTTGCCTATACCCAGCAGCGAGAACGAGATATACATCAGCCACAGTTGGCTCTCCTTGGTAGGCATGAAGCCATCAAACAGGGGCAGAAACACTGCCAGCGTGGTGATGATGATAGAGATGAGCACCGTTTTCTTACGTCCTATCTTGTTCATGAGCATGCCCGTGGGCACAGAGAAGATGAGGAACCAAAAGAACACGAGCGAAGGGAAGAAGTTGGCGGCCGAGTCAGATAGTCCGAAGTCTTCCTGCATATTGTTTGACACTGAGCCGACGAGGTCGACAAAGCCCATGGTGAAGAATGCTATCATCACGGGGATGAGCGTCTTTTTCGAGTTGCTTGAATTATTCATTATCTCTTTTGTATTTTACAGAACTTACAACAGTTCTTCATTTTATTTCGTTAGGTTATAAACAATATATTTTGCGCGACCCTTCACCGTAACCTTATTATAAGGTGTGGTGGGGAACACCAGGTTGGTCATGGCCATGCGGCCCTCGGCGTCGATGGCTTCGATGCTGCTGCTGTCGATAAACAGGCGCAGCTGCGACAGCTTGCCATGAACGGGTGCTGTGGTAACGGCAGCAAACTCGGTGCTGAAGTCGGTGCGTCCGCTCTTTGTGCGATCCATGCTAAAGGTCTTGGCCTTTTCGTCGTAGGTCATCACCACCTGCTCGCCCTTGTCGTTGCTCAGTGTCAGTGTGGTGCTGCCCTTCAGTGTTACCACCATCTCGCAGGCCTTGCTCAGTGTTTTGCTGCCCTTCTTAGCGCGGGCGGCAGTAACCTCGGGCGAAGGTGTTGCACCGCAGTAGGTCTCGCCCTCATATTCGTACAGGTCGAGGTCGCGGGCAATGCTGTTAGCCGAGCGATACTGCAGTGTGGGCACCTGGTTAGCATACTGCCAGTTGCTCATCCATGCCATGGCCACGTGTCGGCCGTCGGGGGCGTTGTCAAAGGTTACGGTGGCGTAGTGGTCTTTGCCATAGTCCATCCATTTTGTAACCTCGGGCTTGCTCTCACAGGTAAACTTGCATCCGTCAAAGTCGCCTACAAAGTATTGTGTGGCCGAGCCGCCGAAGGGGCCGCCAGGGTTGATGTTGCATATCAGCAGCCACTTTTCTTTGTCGGTGCCGCGCACGGGCAGCTTCATCAGGTCGGGGCACTCCCATACACCAGCGTGGCTGCCATATCCCTGACCAAACGAACTTTCATACTGCCATGTCTTGAGGTCGGCCGATGAGTAGATTTGCATCTCTTGTCCGGCAGCCAAGATGAGGCTCCACTTGCCCAGCTGCTCGTTCCAGAACATGTGGGGGTCGCGGAAGTCAGGCACGTTGCTTGTGATAATGGGGTTGCCCTCATATATCTTAAACGTCTTGCCGTTGTCGGTGCTGTAGGCCAAGCTCTGTGTCTGGTTCTCGCCAGCCGATGTATACATGGCCACGATGGCGCCAGCGCCAAAACCCGCTGTATTGTTCTTATCTACCACGGCCGAACCTGAGAACACGGTGCCCCATGCGTCGGGCAGGATGGCATCGCCCTCGTAGGTCCAGTGCATGAGGTCAGATGATACCGAGTGTCCCCATGTCATGTTCTCCCATTGCGACCCGAAGGGGTTGTGCTGGAAGTAGAGGTGCCACTCACCATCTTTGTAGAACATACCGTTGGGGTCGTTCATCCAGCCGTAGGCAGGCGTGTGGTGATAGGTGGGGCGGTAGTGCTCGGTGTTAGTCAGGTCGGGGGTGTCGGTATAGGTCATGTTCTTCCAGCACGTGAAGGCGCGCAAGTCGCCATCGTTGCGGTAGCTGCCGTTTACATGAATATCAAGTGCCAGCTGCTCGCCGTTTTGATAGGCAGAGAGATCGAGGGGCACGAGATAGTCGATGTGGTTTACGGCCAGACGTATGTTGAAGGCGCGCACCTGTTCGTTATCGGCCACCAGCTTCACGTTGCACATCTCGGCGCTCTCTTGCACAGGCAGCATCAAGAAGTGCTTGCCCGGGGTAATGCGATAGACGCAATGGTTGCTACTGAGAAACAGCTTGTCGGCTGTCATTGCTGTGACGTTGGCTGCTGCCTGTTGTGCCTGTAAGGTGGCGGGAGCGGTCAGCATAAGGCTGGACATGGCCAGCATACAGAGGGTTTTGTTATGCATTGTTAGTGATGTTGTTTTTAATGATTTACTCTTCGTCGTCGGCCCACACGTCGTAGTGCTTCTTCGAGTAGAACTCGCCATTGTATTCGCCTGTGGTGTCAATCTTGACGGACTGTACTGATGCGGCGATGGGGTTCAAGGTTTCTACCTTTACTGACAGCGTTTTGGGGGCGATATATGTCTTTTTCATATTGCTTTTTCTTTTATGGGTTCTTATTATTGGGTTTTCTTGATG
>CAKQFW010000036.1 GCA_934230965.1 uncultured Prevotella sp. | reverse complement strand
GGCTCGCCGTTACTGTCGTATTGCTTTGATAGGCCAAAGTCGATGAGGTGCACCTGTCCTTGCTTGTCGAGCATGATGTTGCCCGGCTTTAGGTCGAGGTGCAACATGTGGCGCTGGTGCATATAGCTGAGGGCCTGACCTATCTGTGCAGCTATCAGTATAGTATCGTTGGCCGACACATGTCCTTTTGAGGCGATAAAGCTGTCGAGGCTCATGCCCTCAATATATTGCATTACATAATAGGTGGTGTTGTTTTCGTCAAACACATCGGTCACCTGAACAATATGTGGGTGGTGCAGCGAGGCCAGATTTTGCGCCTCTTTTCTAAATTTGATGCGATAATTGGTAAAGATGGTGCTGCTTGAGCCCTCTACGCCATGCGTCTGCTCGTTGCGCTGGTTCACCTCGCTCATGAAAAACTCTTTGATGGCCACCTTGATGTCGACAGCCATCTTGCCCAACGCCCCCTCAATGGTGGTGGCGTATGAGGCCAGATAGGTGATGCCGAAGGAGCCTTGTCCCAGCACTTTTTCTATTCTGTATTTGCCGCCCTGTAGGGTGTTACCGGGCTGTAATGTCTTGTTTGCCATATCGTTATATTATTTTTTATTCTTAATGGTGATAATAGGTGTACTGTGTACGTATATGTTAATTTTTGGCTTTGCGCAGATACATATACTCTACGCTGAAGCTTTGATTATTCTCATCATCATCGCTCACAATAATATTAATGTTTCCGCGTATGTCAATCTCCATCTTTACGGTTACGTGCGTGGGCTGACTGCCGAAGCGGCGGCGGAGGTCAAGCGGACGCATATCGGCACTAACACCAGCATACAGCTCGTCACATTCGGCCAGCGTGAAGCTCATCTTATTGCTCGAATTTATAATTGAGAAGGCAGGCAACAGAACGTGGTCAAGACCGATACGGCTGTCGGGATGTGCCTTGCAAAGACCAAAGTCGAGAGGAAGGGCATCGAGCATCACGTCAGGCACAGTAAGGCTGAACCCTTCGCGCTCGTGCCCGAAAAACAGACGTAAGGCACCAGCCACAAACCAAAAGAAGGCCGTGTTGTTATCGATAGGGATAACGGTTTGGGCACCGTCGGCCAATTTGTCGTCGGTGTCGGCCACACCGCCTGGGCCCTTGTGCGCATCGTTGAAGAGGCCCGACGAGGTGATTTCAAGCAAATTGTCACGATAGTCGTAGGTGCAATACATGCCGTTATACATCAGTAGCACTTCGTCGCCAGTATAGGGCACGCCAAAGGCCGTGAGGTGCTGCTGGCGTGTAACACGATAGTTGCGAAAGGCAAAGGGGTAGCGGCTCAGTAGGTCAGCCACCTTGGTTAGCTGGCATGTCTGACAATAGGTGATGATGTTGTAGCCATCGCGCAACGTCTTCCAGTAGTCAACAAGATAGTCGCCCAAGGTGTGGGTGGCAAAGTCGGCCAATGCCAAGGCGTTGGGCAGATAAGTGGCGGGATGACCTTGCTTGAGGTCGTCGGCCAAATTGTCTATCCAATACTGGTTGATGGGCTTGTATATGCGTCCATCGTGATAAATAAGTATGGTGTGTTCTTGAGTCAGGGTGATAATAGAAATGCCAAAGTGGGTGATGTCGGTAATGGTGTGGCGCACATCGGGTTGACCATCGCCGGTTTGCCAACGGTGCTTCACGTTGAAGAACGACGACTCAAGCTTTACACGGTCGCTGTTCAACGTGTCGGTAAACTCGCCTATCTCCGTTGTCTCGCTATGTATATAACGCTCGTTATAACCATAAGGGCTACGAGGCGATTCGTCGGGTGGGGTGATAGGTATAGATGGTTTCTGTTCGTTCATGTAGTATATAATGTGCTACAAAGTTACAATTTATTAACCAAAAACGACAAAACGAGGCGAGGTTTTTTATACCCCAAGGCCATATTTTTTCTTTCCTCGCAATGACCTCAGCATGGGGCTGTTGCAAGCCGTGGCGCCCTGGCCTATACATATAACAACTGGGAGCCTGCCTCCATTACATGTATGGAACAGCGCTCCCAGCCTTTTTCTTTCGTTTTAAAATAAATTGGAGATAATGAAGTGGCTCGCTGTCGCAGCGTGCCCATTTAAACACTACACTATTTTTATTATGTATTGTTCTTTTCTATCTCATGCCTATTGCCACGGCATCACACCGTGCCAAAAGCAAAAAAACGAAACCAGCTTCATTTTTTCTTGAAGACTCGTCTCGCTTTACAATATACATTAAAAATTTCTTTCCTTATCTCTTTATGTTGTATAGTCTTTATTCTTCAAGTAATTGGGATACAATTGAACTTTGTGTTTGCAAAAATAATAAATTATCGCCAAAATTGCAAACTCTACATTGCAATTTTATGTATTAATTCAACTAACGCCCCTTTTTTATCCACCAATCAGCCTTTTTCGGCCTATATATGAAAGGTGTGGTCTACTTATAAGTGTAGGAAAATGAGCAGAAAAAGATGAAACTGAAACAAAAGATGATGAAAAGACAATGTAAGAAAATAACGAAAGTACGTGAAAAAGAATGAAAACTGACTGTAAATAGAGATTTCCCCATATCCTTTTAGGGAAAAACCTTGGCGCAAATTGAGTTTTATTTATATCTTTGCATATCAAACAAAGAAAACTAAGAATTTACAGATATGATGAAGAAAATCTTTACGCTGGCACTGGTGGCACTGCTGTTGCCCATGAGCATGATGGCGCAAGCCTACAAAAGTAGCCGTTACTATAATAAAAATACGGGAAGACTGGAGTATTCGAACCACTCAATGATGTATCAGCCTGGACAAAACTACTACGGACTGCGCCTGGGCCCCGCCTTCTCGAAGGTAAACTCTGACGACCAAAAACTGGATGGAGGTAATTGGCTGACGGGCCTTAATTTGGGTGCTGTGGCAGGCTTTTCATTGTCAGATAGTTTTCCCTTGTTTTTAGAGGGTGGTGCCTTTTATACCGAGAAGGGTGGAAAAACCAACTATAAGGGCAAGAAGATGACGTATAACCTCAACTATCTTGAGGTGCCCGTGGCCGTGAAATATGCTATACAGATGGAAGACGAGCATGTTTCAATACAACCGTTCATGGGTGTGTATGTGGCGTGCGGCATCAGCGGTAAGATGAAAAACTATGACGACCGCGAAGCCCGCAGCTCGTTCTCTGACGATTATTTCCAGCGCTTTGATGGCGGCTTGCGCATGGGTTGCGGCTTTGCCTACGATATGTTCTATGTAGAGTTGGCTTACGACCTGGGCCTCGCCAATATCTGTCACGACGAGTTTGATGCTTCGCACAACCACAGCTTACAGCTTAATGTGGGTGTAAACTTCTAAGTTTTACTAAGCCCTTATCCAATAGAAAGGTGATGGGCGTTATTGCTATTAAAAAAGAAAATGCTATTTTTGCAATAAATATTCATATAAAAACTTTATAATTATGAGTATAGCAGAAACACAACAAGCATTGGCTTTTGCTGCAATGTGCGTAGACATAACGGCACAAGCAGAAGGATGTAGCCGTCTTGAAATGTATCAACGCCTGAAAAAGGTAGGACTTATGCATGGTCTTACTACAAAACTCGATGCCCTACATACACAAAGTAAAGAATATGTGGTTGACGAGTTGTTAAAGGCGCTTCATAGGTTAGAAGCCAATCAATCATAAACAATAAATTCTGAAAAACTAATGCGCAAGGTCTTTCATGGTGCTACAAATGTAGTAAAGTCACCTCTTTGTAATATCGGACGCGACAATCTTGATTTCGGTAAGGGTTTCTATGTTACAGATATCCGAAAACAGGCTGTCGGCTGGGCAACGAGAGTTGTAAATTTAGATTTGCCCCAATGGCTAAATATCTACGAATTAGACGATGCGTTTATCAAACAAAATGCTAAATGCAAAGTGTTTACATCTTACGATGAAGAGTGGTTAGAGTTTATTGTTCAAAGCCGAAATGGTAAAAAGCCTTGGAAAGGCTTCGATTATATTGAAGGTGGTATTGCTGATGATCGTGTTATCACAACTATCGAAGATTATCTAAATGGAGATATCTCTATGGAATATGCATTGAAAAGATTGTCAGAGCATCAGCCTAATAATCAGATATGTATCATTTCACAAAAAATACTTGATAACAGTTTGCATTTCATTAAAGCAGAGCCATTAAACGACTTAGCAAGAAAGGAGATATAAGGATGTTAAGAGATTCACAACTTTGGATGAAGATAGGTAGGATATGTACCCAGCTTTCTAAACGTTTGGATATATCTCCAGAACGAGCTTTTGATATTTTTCAAAAAAGTAAAACTAATGAGTTGTTGCATGACGAGCGTTCTTTGCTCTATCTGATGAGCGACCTTTATATTATGGATAATGTTATCATGGAATTGAAAGGAAAATAAAATAAAACTTCACCCCACAACATCCTATAACGAAAAAAAAGGATATATCCTTGGGCTTTATGTTTCGCCCCAAGGATATATCCTTTTTTTCGTTGTTATATTTTTATTTGTTTACGTTCTTTGAACGTTTATGCCTTCATTACTTAATGTTTCCCACCTTAATCAGATATTCGGCTATCTGCACGGCGTTCAGGGCAGCACCCTTACGTATTTGGTCGCCCGAGAGCCAGAAGGTGAGGCCACAGTCGTCGGCCAAGTCTTTGCGCACGCGGCCCACATACACATCATCTTTGCCAGCAGTCTCCAGCGGCATAGGATAAACCAGGTTTGCAGGATCGTCTTTCAGCGTGCAGCCCGGAGCAGCGGCAATGGCTTTCTGTGCCTCTTCAACGCTGATGGGGCGCTCGGTTTCAATCCATACGCTTTCAGAGTGTGAACGAAGCGACGACACACGCACGCACATAGCCGAGCACTTTACGTCAGAGTGCATAATCTTGCGTGTTTCGTTAAACATCTTCATCTCCTCTTTGGTATAGCCGTTATCGGTGAACGAGTCGATTTGCGGAATAACATTATAAGCCAACTGGTGGGGGAATTTCTGCACCGTTACAGGCTGGTCGTTAACCAGCTCTTTATACTGCTGTTGCAGTTCGCTCATGGCAGCTGCACCAGCACCGCTGGCACTCTGATAGCTGGCAATATGTATGCGTTTGATGTGGCTGAGCGCTTCAAGCGGTTTCAGCACTACCACCATCATAATGGTGGTGCAGTTGGGGTTAGCAATGATGCCACGGGGGCGGTTGAGGGCATCTTCGGCGTTACACTCGGGCACCACCAAGGGCACATCGTCGTCCATACGGAAGGCGCTCGAGTTGTCAATCATTACGCAGCCGTGCTTGGTGAGAGTGTCGGCAACCACTTTCGAGGTGCCACCACCTGCCGACACGAACGCCACGTCAATGTCTTTAAAGTCGTCGTTGTGCTGCAGGAGTTTTACCTCATACTCTTTTCCCTTGAAGGTATATTTTGTTCCGGCCGAACGTTTCGAGCCAAACAATACAAGGTCGTCCATGGGGAAATTTCTCTCTGCGAGTATGCGCAAGAACTCTTGTCCTACGGCTCCGCTCGCTCCAACAATTGCTACTTTCATAATACCTATTCTTTTATCATTAATCTTTTTATCGTAACTTCCTTCAGGCGCCCTACAGGCTACCTATTGCGTGCAAAGTTACAATAATTATATCAATGTGCCATCATTTTTATTGTTTTTTTAGCGTTTTGTCAACGCATCATCCACAGTTTCTCCACCCGCACCATGGGCACCACAATCTCTTCGCGTGTGCTGTCGGCAAAGCATAGCAGCAAGAAGGCGCGGCCCTCGTTGCGAGCCGTGTCGGCCGTGGCACGTATCAGGTCTACGCGATATAGGCCGTGGTGGTCGTCGTTCATCTGTGCCACATACATGCGGGCATTGTCAATAAGTTGCGAGCGATAGCTGCCAGGAATAGAGTCGGGACGATAAAATCCGTCAACAAACACATCGTAGCGGCCGTGCAGCAGGTTGTCATAATACAGCTTGGCCGTGCGGCCCACCATCTCGCTGGGGTTATCATCGCTCTTGCCGCCACAGGCAATAAGCAGCATGGCGGCAAGCACGATGAGGCATACACAATATCTGTGTTTCATCTGTTCAGAAAAATCTTTAGTCAAAAATGTCCCGTGCCACACACCTCTCCCCCGGCGGGGGAGCTGGAGGGGGCTACTTCTGCCTTATAAACACGTTGATGGGGCAACCGTGCATGGGCCAGTTTTCACGAATCTTGTTCTCAAGAAAGCGGCGATAGGGCTCCTTGATATACTGCGGCAGGTTAGCGTAGAACACAAACGAGGGTATCTGTGTGTTAGGCAGCTGCGTGCAATACTTAATCTTGATATACTTGCCCTTTGTTGATGGTGGCGGATAGGCCTCGATAAGGGGCAGCATCACCTCGTTCAGCTTAGCGGTGCCCACCTTGGCCTTGCGGTTCTGATATACCTCTTTGGCCATTTCAAGCACCTTGAAGATGCGCTGCTTGGTGAGGGCCGACGCAAAGACAATGGGAAAATCGACAAATGGTGCCATGCGCTGACGTATAGCGTTCTCGAAGGTCTTTATCACGGCCTGGTCTTTGTTTTCTACCAGGTCCCACTTGTTTACCACCACCACCAGCGACTTGTTGTTGCGCTGTATCAGCTGAAAGATGTTCATATCCTGAGCCTCGATGCCACGCGTGGCATCAATCATGAGGATGCAGACGTCAGAGTTTTCGATAGCGCGGATAGAGCGCATTACCGAGTAGAACTCGAGGTCTTCTGACACCTTGTTCTTACGCCGAATACCCGCCGTATCGACGAGGTAGAAGTCGAAGCCAAACTTATCAAACCGTGTGTAGATGCTGTCGCGTGTGGTGCCAGCAATCTCGGTTACAATGTTGCGGTCTTCGCCAATAAAGGCGTTAATGATGCTGCTCTTACCAGCGTTAGGGCGGCCCACCACAGCAAAGCGGGGTATGCCCTCTTCGGTCTCGTCGGCATTGGTAATGGGCAGCTTGTCGAGCACCATGTCGAGCAGGTCGCCTGTGCCGCTACCTGTAGCCGAACTGATGCACTGGGGGTCGCCCAGGCCGAGTGAATAAAACTCGGCAGCATCATATATCTGGTCGTTGTTATCGGTCTTGTTTGCCACCAGGATGACGGGCAACTTTGAGCGACGAAGGATAGAGGCTACATCTTCGTCCCAGTCGGTAAGGCCTGTCTGCACGTCAACGAGGAAGAGCACCAGGTCGGCCTCTTCAGTGGCTACGAGCACCTGTCGGCGAATGGCGTCTTCAAACACGTCGTCAGAGTTTACTACCCATCCACCAGTGTCTACCACCGAAAATTCGCGTCCGTTCCACTCACACTTGCCATACTGTCGGTCGCGTGTGGTGCCTGCCGTGTCGCTCACGATAGCTCGGCGCGACTTGGTCAGTCGGTTAAACAATGTCGATTTGCCCACGTTGGGGCGTCCCACGATTGCTACTAAATTTGCCATTTCTCTCTGTGTTTCTTAGTCTGTTCTTTTCCCCTCTCTTCTTTCATCTTCTGTGTTAAAAAGGAAGAGGGCCTTTAATCTCATTCCGGGTTATACCCAAAGCTGTCGAGCTCTCGTTTCGAGCTACGCCAGTCTTTGTCTACTTTTACATACGTTTCGAGGTAGATGTGTTTGCCGAAGAATTTTTCCAGCGTCTTGCGAGCCTCGGTCGACATCTTCTTCAGTGCCACGCCACGGTGCCCAATGATGATGCCCTTTTGCGAGTCGCGCTCAACATATATCACCGCACGTATGTTTATCTTCTCCTTCTCCTCCTTAAACATATCTACGCGCACCTCTACCGAGTAAGGTATCTCCTTGTCGTAATAGAGCAATATCTTTTCGCGAATAATTTCTGATACGAAGAAGCGGGCGGGCTTGTCGGTAAGCTGGTCTTTGCCGAAATAAGGGGGCGATGGCGGCAGCAGCTCTTGTATGCGCTTCATCAGCATGTCGGTGCCAAACTTGTTCTTGGCCGATATGGGCAAAATCTCGGCGTTGGGCAGCAGCCTGTGCCACCTCTCTACTATGTCGCCCAGCAGCTTTTGGTCGCTCTGGTCTATCTTGTTGATGAGCAGCAGCACAGGTATAGTCATCTTCTTTACCTTGTCAAGAAAGCCCATGTTCTTCTCGGGGTTCTCTACCACATCGGTAACGTAGAGCAGCACGTCGGCATCTTGAAGGGCCGACTCTGAGAAGGCCAGCATCATCTCCTGCAGCTTATAGTTGGGCTTAAGCACGCCCGGGGTGTCAGAAAATACTATCTGTGCATCATCAGTATTAACAATGCCCATGATGCGGTGGCGCGTGGTTTGCGCCTTAAAGGTGGCAATGCTGATGCGCTCGCCTACGAGCTGGTTCATCAGTGTTGACTTACCCACATTGGGGTTGCCCACAATATTTACAAATCCTGCCTTATGCATTTAAAGTGTGTTTCTATTATTTCATAAAGAATCCATCCATTTTATCGCGGCGCTAGCATTGTCAAAACATATCGTTTCATTGCGCTCATACTCTTTGCGCGCTTTTTCAATCTTTTGTCGCAGACTGGGAGTAATTACGTTTTTCTTATCTGTAAAAACAATCCTATCTTTTTTCATGTCAACATCCTTTATGATTGATTACATGTTATTTGTGTGCAAAGTTACGCATTTTTTTCAATATATCGGTTCATCTCCTTCCGAATTATCAAGTGTTCAATGGGTTATAGCATTGCATATTATACAAAAAGGTGCGTAAAAACCTTTCGTTAAGATCTTTATGCACCTTCCTCTAGCACTTCTCTATTACTTCACAGCTCTTACAGCCTGGCCTAAAACGCGGGGGCTGCAGCCTATTGTGGGGCATTGCTCGTCGTCTCCGAATTGATACGACACGGCACGTTTCGATTGTTTTAAGTCGTCAAGAACAGCGGGATCGTAAGCACTGTGGTCGTGCGTGTCAAGGGCGCACAGCTCGCCACAGAGGTAGTCGCCCTCAGTTTTGCGATCCCATACGCCATTTTCGTTGCCATAGCCTGTGCAGGGAAAGAAAATCTTGTTGCCGTTAGGCCCAGTGCCCATCAATCCCTTGCAGCCTTTATAGGTGGCCCGCTCAAAAGTGCAGTGGGTTAGCAGCTCGTCTACCTCTTTCCTTGATGGCATGCGCCATCCGTTGCCCCATGTGAAGTGTGCCACATCGTCGTTGCTGCCTATGAGGGCCGTTTTTCCTTTAGCCAAGGTATATTTGCTGTATGAGGCGTCAAAATAATTGGTAAATGTTTTGTAGTATACAAGCTCGCCCCAAGCATACAGACCACCGGGGTCTTCGGCCTTCGAGGCGCCTATGTTCCATCCAGCCCAAATGGTGCCGCTGGGCAAGCCGAGGTCTATTTCTTGCGTAAAAGTGGGCTCGGCATTGGCCACGGCTTCGGTTTGTGATGATGGTGTCGACTTGTTATAAGCTACATAGAAAACGGCTACAAGGCCCAAGCAGATGGCGGCCAACCATATTGCAATCTTCTTGTAGCTGGGCCCCTCCTCCTCCTCGACTTCATCTTCCGCCTCTTCTTCAGGTTCTTCAGCCTCTATGGGTTGCGCAATGTTTACAGGCTGCGCATGGCTCGCGGGCTGTTCATAATCGGTGCCCTCGTCTTCAAGAACCGTGTCTTCGCTTGCCGTGCTGCTGTTTATGGCGGCAATGGCTTGCAGCATCTCGTTCATTGTCTGGTAACGTTGCTTGCGCATGGGCGACATGGCCTTCTCTACCACGGCAATGGTGGCAGCGCTCACGCCAGCCTGTTGCAAAAGCTGGGTGGGAAACCCATCGTTCAATATCGTTGAGGCTTCGGGCGGTGTCTGGCCCGTCAGCATCTTAAACAGCGTGGCGCCCAGCGCATAAATGTCGAGCGTTACAGGCATGGTGCCATCTTGCTTAAAGTTGGCTTGCTCAATGGGAGCATAGCCAGGCGTGCCCAAACCTATCGACGTGCTCGACTCGGGTTCGCCCTTTTCATCATACTGTTTTGATAGGCCAAAGTCGATGAGCAGCAAGTTGCCCGCCTTGTCGCGCATAATGTTTTTGGGCTTCAGGTCGAGGTGAATAATGTTGTGGGCGTGCATATAGGCCAGCGCTTGGCCCACTGTGCTGATGCCGTTCAGCGCCTCGCGCTCTGTCAGCCTACTCTTCGACAGGATATACTGGTCGAGCGTGTCGCCATCAATATGTTTCATTACATAATAGGTGGTGTTGTTCTCGTCAAACACGTCAACCACCTGCACTATGTTTTTATGATGAAGCTTGGCAAGGTTTTCGGCCTCTTTTCTAAACTTATGCCTATAGTCTTTCACCAGCGCGTTTTGTGTGCCCTCAATGTTGGCGCCATCGCTGGTGCGCACGTTTATGTCTTTCATGTAAAACTCTTTTACGGCCACGTTAACCGTAACATCCATCTGCCCCAGCGGTCCATTCATCTGCACACGCGTGTTGGCCATATAGGTAATGCCGAAGGTGCCAGCTCCCAGCACTTGAGAGATGGTATACTTGCCCTTCTGCAAGGTTGTTCCTGCTTTTAATGTGTTCATATCGTTTCGTCTTTTATCCAGTGGTATCGTTTATTGTGTCAACAAACGAAGCTTGTATATACATACATGTGTGTAGCAACCATTAATAACAGATGCTTAGATGTTGCAAAAATACTATTTTTCTTTTATTGGTGAGAGAAAAAGCCGAATAAATTAGTGCAAGTTTTGCGCTCTATCAAAATTTCCATCGCAGCTGCACCTCTACATCGGTCTTCGACGAGCGCCCTATGCGTTGCAGCCCAGAGCCAATGGATGAGCGGTCAAAATAGTTGGTGGTGGCACCTTTGGCCATTAGCATGAGGCGTGGCGAGAGGTCGGCACGAAGGCGGGCCGAATAATGTATGCCGCGCCCGTAGAACATAGGAAAAGAAAAGTCGTACAGCAAGCCGCGCTCATACACATACAGGCGGCTGTTATAATCGTCGGTGCAGAAATAGGTTAGCGCTGCGTCGGCCGTGAGCCAATGGTGTGTGAGGCCGAGGCTCTGCATGGCGAGAAACCCCAGGCTGCGCTCGCCCGCCGAGGTGTAGGCCGACCCATGCAGTTGGGTGTCGGCATGCCACATGCCGTGCATAAGGGTGGCCGCCAACTTTAGG
This sequence comes from uncultured Prevotella sp., assembly GCA_934230965.1. Lineage (GTDB taxonomy): Bacteria > Bacteroidota > Bacteroidia > Bacteroidales > Bacteroidaceae > Prevotella. The sequence goes on along the minus strand of CAKQFW010000036.1, from coordinate 2,227 downwards.
CGTTGTGTAAGCCTATTGTCAAGGGCGGTGTGCAGCGCGTTGTCGTGCTGCTGAGCGCGTAGGCGGTAGCTGGCGTTGAAGACGAAGGTGGGGTAGGTCAGGCGCAACGACAGTTGGTGGTCAGAGCAGCGCGAGGCAAACGAGATGCCGTAGCGTGGCCAGGCCGACCGTGCCCAGTCGGTATAGGCCGACAGCGTGGCGTGCCCCGACAGCATAAGTTGGGCGCCCAGGTACAGGCCGTGCTCGTTGCTGGTGTCGCGGTTGGTGCCAAAGGCGCTGCCCATGAGGGCGTGGTAGCGGTAGGCGTAATAGCGGTGGGCGGCGGTAAGGGTGAGGGCCGACCACGGTTCGTACGAGGCGGTGTGTAGGGCTGCCCATCCACCGCTGGCGCTGGTGGCTGTCTCGCCCGCCACTTGCAGTTTGGGCCCCATCCAGCTGTAGCTTAGCGATGCGTAGCTGAAGTGCTTGCCCTGAGGATAATAGCGCTTATAGGGCGTTTCAGTGTCGGGCCGTAACTCTCTGTTGTAGCCCATGGTGAGGGCTGATGCCGACACGCGAAACCCGTTCTTGGCCCATGCCACACTGGCGGCACCCACCATTTGTTGTGTGTTGCGGCGGCGTTGCATCTCGCTCTCGGTACGGTGGTAGCCTGTCTTCAGCAGCGTCTTCACGGTCTCGCCATCGGCGTTCAGTGTGGCGTCGACGTTGCGTATTGAAAACAAGGTGGTAAGCTCCAGCGTGTTTGTAAGTTGTATCGTGGCGGCAGCCCCTTGCAGGTATGAGCTCTCTTGTCGCGACGAGTGGGCCCGCAGCCGGTTCTCGGTGCGCCCCAGCGTGCCCAGCGCCATGGTCTTGCCTAAGGTGAAGTCGGTGTTTAGGATGAGGCCCATGCCCAGGCGAGCGCGGTATCGGCCCACCACCACCGTCTTTATTCGTCCCACGCCACGCATAATGGCGTAAAAGCTGTAAAAGTCGTAGCCCCAGCGGTTTTGTCGGGTGAAGAACGGCTCGCCAGCATCTTGGGCGGCTGTCAGTCCTACCTCCAGTTTTCGGCCATAGCCCGACTTGAAGCGTAGCCAGTGTCGATATTTGGGGCCTAAGTATCCGCGCTCGGCCCCCAACAGGTCGCCATCGCGGGTGTAAAGAGGGGTGCTGAGGGCGGCGGTCAGTTCGCTACGTGTGTGGCGCAGCAGGGTGTCGAGTGGGGGCAATGGTGCGCGTTTCGCTCCATCGCCCGCATAAACAAAGCACTGTATGAGGCGCAGCGTGGCAAGGTCGAGGGTGGGCACCATCGACAGCTCGGCCACCGACCGCACAGGGCCGTAGCGGTAGACGTATTCGCCTATGTCGTCAATCTGCTTATCGGTAAGAAAGGCCATGCGCTGTAGGTCGGCGCGTGTGGCCGTGTTTAGGTTTAACTTGTGGGCAGAGAGGTCGGCCAACTCGTCATACAGCGTCTCGGCCATCTCATCTTCTACCTCGTCGTCGCCCACCCACATTTCATAATAGCGATGCCACGTGTCGCCCTCGTCTTGCGCTTGCACCGAGAGCAATAAAAAAGGGTTGAAGACAGCCAATGCCATAAGCATAATAGCTGTCTTCAACCCTACATATCCTCGCTTGTTATCGTGTGTCATGGGTGTGTGTCAAATAGGTTATCATTTTCGTACAAAGATAAACATATTGTTTTATAAATAAGAAACAATAGAGACTTAAATGTAAACCAACCCCCTTTTTTAACATTTTGGCAATAGATATTCATGTGATTATGCCGTGAGAAGTTGATTAGTGTTGTTCGTGCTCAACCAATTAGCGTACAACAAAGCTGAGAAATATAGCCGTTATTAGTTCCAAACCATTGATACAAAAACACCATGACAAGGTGAACGTAGCGTGATATCAAGCAAAAAATCGAGCGAAACCATTGTCTATGTTGGGCAAAACCATTGATAAATCGGACGGAACCCATTGATAAATCGGGCGAAACCCAGCGATAAATCGGGCGAAACCCATTGATAAATCGGGCGAAACCCAGCGACAAGTTGTCTCATAACGGTCGTTCCACATGTTCATAACGGTCGATATGAACACGCGCATCGACCGTTCCACGTGTTCATAACGGTCGATACGAGACAACTTGTTGCTGGGTTTCAGGGCCGACGCATTACTTTATGACATCACCTTATCAAGGTAAGAGCAGTCCCAACCAGCTCTTTTTATTTTTGCT
>CAKQFW010000035.1 GCA_934230965.1 uncultured Prevotella sp. | reverse complement strand
GGTTTTATGGGTTTATAGGTGTTGAAATAAATGGAAGCGGTGGGGTGCTGGAGGACGGGGCACGGAGACCCCGTCCTACTATGATATGCCTCGCCCATCACATGAATTCTTCACTTTTCACTCTTCCCTCTTCACTTAACTACGCCCCGTCCTACTTGAAGTATGCTCTGTTTGTCTTGCTGCTGTTGCGGCTCGTTATCTGTTGTTTTTCTCTTTATAAGCTGTAGCTTTCCCACTAAAAACATAGGAAAGCTACACCTAAAATATAGGAAAGCTACACCTAAAACATAGGAAAGCTACACCTGGGGGTAGGAAAGCTACACCTTATTATTGTTGTTTTTTATATCTTTGTTTCCGAAAATCAGCAATTCGTTAAGGAGTTAACCGAAGTTACAATGAATAGTCTTGTTGCTCTACTGTTGGGACACCCGTCCGTAATCAGAAACCAGCAAGGGCCACGTCCGTAATCAGAAACCAGCAAGGGCCACGTCCGTAATCAGAAACCAGTATGGACACCCGTCCGTAATCAGAAACCAGCATGGACACCCGTCCATAATCAGAAAACCAGCAAGGCATACGTCCGTTACCTTCACTCGCGAAGCGAGTTAACTTCCTTTTAACTCCCGCTAACTTCCTCCACATAATAACTTCCTCCCCAAATACAACCTCCCCGCCATAACTAACAACAAAATAAACAATGAAACAAAACTGTTCTTACAAACCTATGATTGTTGAGGCTATGCTGCGTCGTAGCGTCTTGCCTCTTTTGCTCATGCTCATGCTCTTTCAGCCACTAACGGCATTAGCGGCCCGTAGAACCATGTACGGCCGACTGAACACCGACACCCAAACGTTAACAATCTATTATGATGATAACTGGCAGGAGGGCGACTTCACAATTCCTTCGTATAGTACACCTTATTGGCATTATGATTATAATAAGTTAGCAAAGATTAAAACAGTGGTATTTGATCCCAGCTTCAAAGATGCCCGTCTCAAGGATTGTTCTTGGTGGTTTTCGGGATTTAAGGGTTTGACAACCATCACACATCTTGAGTATCTTAATACCTCTCAAGTAACAAATATGCAATATATGTTTTGCAATTGTGAGAGCCTTGAAGCCCTCGATTTGAGCACCTTTAATACTGAGAACGTTACAAACATGTATGCTATGTTTTATTATTGTAAAAGCCTCAAATCGCTCAATTTGTCAAGTTTCAACACCAGTAAGGTCAACTATATGGGGTCTATGTTTAGCAATTGTGAGAGCCTCACAGCCCTCAATCTCAGTAGTTTCAATACTGAAAATATATCAGATTATGAATATATGTTTTTTTGTTGCAAAAGCCTTACTGCCCTCGACCTCAGTAGTTTCAATTCAAAAGAATTATTGAGTACCAGTTGTATGTTTACAAGTTGTATTGCGCTGAAAACAATCGACCTCTCCTCGTTTGATACGAGCAAAACCACCGACATGTCCTCTATGTTTAGCGGGTGCTCTGCTCTTGAAACCATTTATGCAAGCTCGGCCTTCACTACCGATAACGTGACGAAAGATTCTTATATGTTTTCAACTTGTACAAAGTTAAAAAATTATACTATTTATGGTTCTGGTAAAACCCATGCGCATATCGGTGAAGGGGGCTTTTTTACCGTGGCACCCGCTTGGGTACGATTTGACGCGGCTACAGGCACGCTCACCTTTCAGTGCAGCAGCGCCAAGACCGATGCCGATACCGACTATTTCTTGAACGAGGCGGGCGGCACCCCAGGCTGGTCTCAAACAAAGTCGGCCGACATCAAGACGGTGGTGTTTAAACGCAACTTTAGAGATGCGCGTCCCACCACATGCTCGCAGTGGTTTTGCTTTTGCACCAACCTTACCAGCATCGAGGGCCTTGAAAACCTCAACACTTCTGAGGTAACCAGCATGGATTATATGTTCTATAAGTGTGGGCAGCTGCGCGCCCTCGACCTCTCGGCCTTTAATACAGAGAAGGTGAAGAATATGGCTGATATGTTTGGTTACTGTAAAAATCTGGAGATGCTCAACCTCTCAAGCTTTAAGACCAACAACCTGACAAACATGAGCCGAATGTTCTCTGAGTGTAATAAAATAGTTCAGCTCGACATGTCTGGCTTTAACACGTCTGGCGTGAAGGCGCTTGATCAGGTGTTTAAAAACTGCAATGCGCTCGAATCGCTCGACCTCTCAAGCTTCGACACTAAGTTGGTGACTGAAATGAGCAGCTTGTTTGATAATTGTCAAAGTCTGAAAACCATCTACGTCAGCGACCTCTTTTCTACCTTCTGGGTGAAATACAGCACCAACATGTTTCGCTCTTGTAACAACCTGAAGGGCGCCACCGCCTTTGCTGATATACAAAAAAAAGAAAAGGAACAAGCTAACTATACTGATGGCTACTTTACCAAGAAGGTGGGAATGAATGGCCCTAACATTATCGGTGCTACAGGCTCAAAGCTGACAGTTGATGGGCTGACATTGTCTGACGATAAGGCGTTTGAGCTTTACGAAGCGTGCTTTTTGCAAAATGGCTCCTACACCCGACCTATGGCATCGACGTGGGGAACGCTCTGCTTGCCCTATGTTATCAAGCCGTCGGACAGAAACACGTGCCTCTTCTACAAAATTGAAACGATGGAAGACGATAAGGTGCTGCTCACTGAGATACCGCGTGGACATATACTTGCTGGCACACCGCTTGTGGTGCGTAAGAAAGATGACAGTCAGAAGGACATTAGCATTTATTCTGAATATGCCATGATGTCTACGGCCCCTTCTAACAATAATGATAACCCCCTGAAGGGCACGTTTTCCACAACCGAGCTTTCCGACGACTGCTACTTCATAGCCAAGAACCAGTTCCGACTGGTTAAAAACTATAAGGTGGCTGCCACTTGCGTAAAGGTGGCTGGCTTCCGTGCCTATCTGCAGCCTGAAACTACGGCGGGCAGCAAGCGGGCCGACGTGCTGAGCATCGGCATCGACGATGAGGCTACGGGTATCGAGTCGGCAGAAGTGATTGACTGGCTGAACAACCCCTCGGCCGAATATTATGACCTGAAGGGAAGACGTGTTGAGGGTCTGCAAAAGGGCATCAACATCGTAAAGGTAGGAAAGAGAGTGAAGAAGGTGGTGGTTGACAAGTAGACGAGTAGACGAGTTGACGAGTAGACAAGGAGATTACCCTTGTTTGTTTTAGTCTTATAAACAGCAATCATCAAGGCAAATTTCCTTGTCACTCGTATCTTGTCTCTTTATTAACTATTTCGCTTGTCGAAGACATGCGAAACTAAAACTGAAACAATATGAACAAAAGATATTATCAAAAACCTGTGATTGAGGTGGTGCAGATACAGTCGCACACCCTCCTTACCCAAACCTCGTTAACAATAAACAGAAAACAACCCCAAACTGTAGAAGAACTGGAAGAAGAGGGTCTGACGCCCGACACTGATGGCTATCTGTGGGGCGAATAAAAGCCCCTCCCCAACAGCCCCTCCCCCGCGCCGCGCGGAGCGCGGCTTCCCCCTCCCCTTATGGAGGGGAGTGAATGGCCTTGCTAATCATAGTAAGACGAGGAACAGCCCCACCCCCGTCCCCTCCCCAACGGGGATGGGGGTGGGGCTGTTTCTTTGGTTGCAGGAGGACGGGGCACAGAGGCCACCGTCCTACTAAGTTTGCCCTGTTTAGTCTTGCAGATGTCGCACCTTTTAGTTTGCACTATTATTGAATATTGAAGCGGCAAGGCACATCACTCCCCTCCATAAGGGGAGGGGGAAGCCGCGCTCCGCGCGGCGCGGGGGAGGGGCTACTGGGTGGGTTGCTGGAGGGGCTTTATTCTTAATTTATACTCCCCCTCCTTAGGACATTCATACTTACTGAGCACCACATCGCCTTGGCAACTGTTGTTGCCCAAGCCGCGTTGATAGTAGTCGATGTGGGTGAACAGTTGCGGTTGTCGTTTTAGGTCGTACCAGTGCGTAGGTTTGCTCCACATGTTAGCGTTTTCATTCACCCATGCGCTCTCGTCGAAGTGAGAGAGCGAGAAGGCGGCGCGTCCTGCCACCTTGATGTCGAGGCACAGGCCCAGGGCGTTGTTGGTGAGCAGCAGTTGTCGCAAGTCTTCGTGGTCGCCGAAGGTCTGTGGGTGAATATTCTCCTCCACCATATCGTCTACCGTTGTGGTGAAGCGTCCGAGGTACGATCCTGTTTTACGGTCGACATAGTTAGAGCGCGGACCACGCGCATAAAACTCTACATTCTCAAATCCTGGTGCCAGTTGCATGCCCAAGCCCATGCGTCGCCTTGATATTTTGGCCGAGAACGCTACCGCCATGTCGATGGTGGCATCGGGGTAGAAGGTATAGTTGATGGTATACGACATATTTATCGTGCTGCCCTTCATGCTCAGCGTGGCGTTGCCCGTGGTGGCATCTTTCGTTAGCGCCTTGGTGATGCGTGTAGAGGTGGCAGCGCTGCTTGTTGTGATGAGGCTTGTGGTGCCTTTGTCGTTGTCGATGTTTCGCTGCGTGTTAAGGTCGGGTGCCGCTCCGCTCATCACCGTTCCGTTAGCGTCGGCATACAGCACACTGTTGCCATTATACATCCATTGCGTGATGAGGCCCTTGTCGTTGAACGTCACGGCAAAGTTTTTGCCCTCGGCGTCAGTGCCCTTCACGGTGTTGCCCGTAACGGTGAGCGAGCCGCCCGCCGCCGTGTGCGCCTCTAAGGTGGGCAGCGCGCTTTGTTGTGCCAGCACCAGTTGCTCGTCGGCCACACAGTAGCCAGCCTCGGCCCATGCCGTAGCTTCTTTCAGGCACAGACCGATGTTTACCAGATATTCGGCCCCATCGGTGGTGGTGGTGGCGATGGGCAGGGTGATGGTGGCCGAGGCACCTGGCGCAATGTCGCTGAAGGTGCCCACCGTGCCCTCTTCAACCAGATGGCCGTTGCGCAGCACGCGGAACACGATGTTGTGGGTTGAGGCCGACAGCGTGGTGAAGGCATACTTGTTCTTCACGGTCACGGTTTTTGTTGATGCGTTGAAGGCCGAGAACGCCACGTGCTGATACACCTTTTTCACCTCGGTAAGTTTTGCTGTCCATTGGCGGTTGGGGGTGATGAGGCCGTTGTTCAAGAAGTTGCCTTGAAAGCCACTGCCCTGATCAGTGGCGTTATAGTCGTAGCCCGCCGTCCAGCGATGAAAGCCGTTCAGCATCTTATCCTCTACCACGCCCTTGTAGCGCTCTACCTTATACAGCGCCTGGTCTACCCAGTCCCAGATGCAGCCGCCTATGATGCCCTTGCTGCCCTCGATGGCATCCCAATACTCTTTCAGGTTGCCCACGGCCTGACCCATAGCGTGTGCATACTCGCAGATGAAGTAAGGGCGGCTTTGATAGCCCCCAGCTTTGCTGGCCACACTGCTTACGGTGGGGTACATGTCAGAGTAGAGGTCAGAGGTGGCACTTTCGCCCCAACTGGTTGTTCCCTCATAGTGTATGGGTCGGGCGTCGAGCGCCTTCACGGCCTTGTAAGCCTTTTCAAAGTTGGTGCCGCTGCCCGACTCGTTGCCCAACGACCAGAATACCACGCAGGGGTGGTTTCGGTCGCGTTTCACCATGCGCTCGTTGCGGTCTATGTATTGGGCGGCCCATGTGTCGCTCTTGGTGAGGGCGTTAGAACCTTGACGCCAAGCATAGTGACACTCTACGTCGGCTTCGTTCATGACATAAAAGCCCAGGGCATCCATCATGGCATACATTTTAGGCTGACGCGGATAGTGCGACGTGCGCACCGTGTTGATGTTGGCTTGCTTCATCATAGTGAGGTCGCGCAGCATGGTGGGCACGTCGATGGCTCGGCCATATTCGGGGTGCGTGTCTTGCGTGTTTACGCCTTTAAAAAACACGCGCTGGTTGTTTACATACACCACCGTTTCGTTGCGTGTGAGGCGAATGTTGCGAAAGCCATACTTGGTGTTGAAGGCCATCTCTTCGGCCCCATTGGCATTGCGCTGGCACACCGTAACGTTATAGAGGTAAGGCGTTTCGGCTGTCCAGGGGTGCAAGGCCGTGAGGCCCGTAAAGGTAACGTTTAGCGTTTGTCGGGGCGTGGTGGCGGTGCTGGTGTAGGCCACGCGCTTGGTGGCAATGGTTAGGCCATCGGCATCGGCGAGCGTCACGTCGAAGGTTTTCCGGGTGCCCGAGGCGAGGTCGCGGTTGTCGATGCAGAGCGCCACGTTCATGTTGCCGCTGGTGGCGTCGGCCGCGAGGTCGGTCTTGATGACGTGGTCGGCCACAAACACCTTGGGTGTGGCCACCAGATACACGTCGCGGTGTATGCCCGATAGGTGCCACATATCTTGCCCCTCAAGGTAAGAGCCGTCGCACCAGCGATATACGCGCACCGACAGTTGGTGCTGATGGTCGGTGCCCGTCTTCAGGGTGCCATCGGCGTTCTTCTCTAAGGCGGCGGTGATGTCAAACTCGGCGTCGGTGTTTGACCCTTGCGAGTAGCCCACATACGTGCCATCAACCCATACCACGGCGGCGCTATACACGCCATCAAAGTGTATGAACACGCGCTTGTCTTTCCATGTGTCGTTTAGGGTGAAGTGTCGGCGGTAGAAGCCTGTGGCGTTGTTGTCGGTCTCGTTGGTTTTGCTATGGCTCTCAATGGCCTTGGGCGGATTATACTTGAAGGGGTAGCCCACATTGGTATAAACGGGTAGGCCGTAGCCCGCCATCTCCCACGACAGTGGCACACGTATGGGTTTCCAGTTGTTAGCGTTGTAGCCAGCGCTCAGCTCATAGTCTTTTTCAAAGAAGGGCGTGAGGCCAGGGCCGCTGGTTGTGCCCTTTACGTAGCAGAACATCCACTCGTTGCCACCCTCGGTGCTGTTGAGGCTCTGCACCAGTGCCTTGCTCTCGTCGGTGGGTAGCCACGGCTGGGCATAGTGGGCAGCGTCGGCCTTCATGTTAGCCACGTTGGGGTAAGGCATGAAGGTGGTGTGTGCGGGCTCTTTTTGGTCTTCATATTTGGTGGGGTCGATTGTCCAAGCATCAAAGGCAGAGGGCTTGGCGGGCTCGGTATAGTCGACGAGGCGTATGCTCTTGTAGGTGGCTCGGCTGCGGTTTGTGCCCTCAAGGCTGCCTATCTGTAGCGTGGTGGGCGTGGTGGTGGCGAGGGTGCTGGCGCTGGTCGACTGCAGTAGTCCATCAACATAATAGCCATCTTTGGTGAGCAAGATGGTAAGGGTGGTGACCTTGTCGTCGACGTAGGTGTTTAGCGCTGTTTGATTATTGTTTTTGTCTACCCATGCGCTTCGCAGTCGCTCGTTGATGAGGTTGTTTCCTCCATCTCTAAAACTGATGGGGTTTTTGTCGGGCACGAAGTAGAAGTGTAGGTTGTTGCCTTTCCAGTTGGCAATATCTTGTCCCACCGACAGTATGTTTTCAAGCTTTGTGGTGCAAGAGGTGATGTTGATAACCACCTCAAGGCTCTTCTTTGAAAAGTCGATAGACAGGTTTTTGCCCTTGGCGGTGCCATCGGTCGATAGCATCCACTTGGCGTTTGAAGGAATGGCCTTGAGGTCGACGGTAGAGAGGTCGGCACTGGTCTTGACGTAGGTTTGCGCCTGAAGGTTCAGAGCGAAAAGCCAGGTTAGGAAGAAGAGGGGGAGCAGTTGTATATTTTGTTTCATAGCAGACGAGCTTTACTTTACAATCATTTTTATGCCATTCACGATATATACACCGGGGGCGAGGGGGGTGTTTGGTGAGGCTTTGTGGCGCACCAACTGTCCTGAGGGGGTGTAGATGGGGCCTTGGGCGGTGGTGATGGAGCCTTGTGGAGTGGTGATGGCACTTTGTGGTGTGGTGATGGCGGTGGGGGTGTCGGGGCTGTCGCCATCAACGCCCCATGTCAGGTTACGTGCCGAGGCGGGGTCGTCGTCGAAGAAGTAGGCGCGATAGCCCTTGGCCCCCTTGGCAGTGCGTAGCCGATACATCTTGTCGCCATTGCCAAAGACGTAAGCCTTGGCGGGCACGGTGGTAGGACTGAAGAAGGGCTGGAAGCGTGTGAGGCCCACGGTGGTGGGGCGCAAGGTGGAGGCGCGGTGCCAGGTGCTAATGTCGATGCCCTCAAACAGGTAGGTGTGGTCAGTGCTTACCATGGCGGGCAGCAGCACGTAGGGCACGCCCGCCTCGATGTTGTTGCAGACGGTGAACAGCAGTTTGGTGCCCGTATCGCCCGTAAAGGTGGCCACCTGTGTGCCCGCGCCCCACAGGGCGGCTATGTGCGAGGCATCGACGTTGAAGGGTAGGCACAGCGTGTTCCACTCGCCTTGCACCAGCGTGCGGTGAAAGGTAACATCGGCATGTTGCTTGTAGAAGGTGGGGGTGACGTAAGGCTCTTGCTCGTCGAGGGTGATGGGCTGGCGCTCGGCCTCGGTAGACACGGCCCACTGGCCTGCCGTGAAGGTGGTGGCGGGCTCTTCAAAGGTGGTAGAGAGGGTGTTGCCACGGGTGTAGACAAAGGTGGTGGCATTGGCATCGGGCACCTGATAGCCTATGGTGTAGGTGTGTGTGGCCGATGGCTTTAATATCCATTTTAGGGTGTTGGCGTTGTCGAGGTGTAGGCGGCCCGCGTCGGCCTGCTCGTCAACCTGTGTTACGTTGAGGGCTACAGGGGTGGCTGATAGTGTAGGGGTGCCGTCGGTGCCCATGCAGAGGTACTGGCCTTGGGCGTTGAAGATGTAAACCCCTGTCATCAGCAGTGTGTGTAGTATGCTCATATCAATGCGGTGGTTTAGGGTTGTTTAAAGAAAGAGGGCGTTGTCAGAGTCGTCGTCATCGTCGAAGTCGAAGTTTTGCTTCGAGCGAATGTCGCCGGGGTCGCCATCGCCACCGTCAGGACGGTCTTTGCTTAAGGTTCGCAGCACGCAGCCCTCGGTGTGAAGGGCTATGGTGAGGCTTTGGGGTGATAGATAAGTTTTCTTCATACGTTGTGGTTATGGTTCAGTTTATAAAACAAAAAAGGAGGTACACCTGAAGGCACATGGTTGATGTGTATGTGTTTCAGGCATATCTCCTTATAGGGTTGTGTTGTTGTTAGTCGGCATCAAGGTTGGGGTCCCAGTCAGATGAGCCGCCCCATCCCGAATTGTCAATCTCTATTTCTTCTCTACTACTGCTGTCGCTGGGGTCGTCGCCCGTAAATGCTTGGCTTTGTGGAGCGACGGTGAGCAGCTCGTCAGGGTCGATGTAGCACACGTGGGTAGTGGGCTTAATATATGTTTTCATAATTACGTTCTTCCTTTTTTTTTACTTTACCACTTTCTTACCATTTACAATATACACGCCGTGGGGCAGTGATGAGAGGGCGCTGGCGTCGGCCACGCGCTGACCGTTGATGGTGAACACGCCCTGGGCATAGCGGCCTGTGAGGGTGCCGTTGCCATCGTTGGCGCGTATGCCCTCAATGCCTGTGGGGTCGCCAATGCCATCGATGTAGAGCATGGGTGCGGCGCCTGCCTGTGCCTCTTTGGTAAACTGGAACCAGCAGCGGAAACCCTTTGAGGCACCACCGCCAGCGGTATACTTCAGTTTGCCACCGCTCAAGATGTATGCGTCGCTCATGGGCGCGCGGCCCTCGAGCAGGTGCTTGGTGCCATCGGCGTTCACGCCATAGTTGCGGGTGAACATGCCGTAGGGCGTCATGGTGCCATCGCTATAGTTGGCGGCCTTGCTGGGGGCTACGTAGTGATACTTGCCATCGGCGCCATTGCTGATGGTGAGGCTCTTGAAGTGCCAGTGACTGAAGTTGTCGTCAACGTTGACGGGTGCTATGCCCTCAATCATGCTGATGCCGTCGATGCTGTAGTAGCTGTCGTCGGCACCGCCGATGGTCTTCTTGGTGAAGGTCTTGCCGTTGTCGGCCCAGTGGTAGAGGTAGGCATCGTAGATGTCGGTAACGTTGCCCTGGGTCTTGGTGGCATCGGCTATCTTGATGATGTAGGCCGTCATGGGTTTGAGCCAGTAGGCGGTGCGGTCGTAGGTTCCATCGCCATAGATGCTCTCGGCGGTAACGGTCTTGAAGTGTATCTCGTTCTCGGTGAGAGTGGTGAGCTCGGCCAACTGTGCATCGTCGCCAAAGGCGCCCTTAAACTGTGCCTCGGTAAGGCCTACGGGCAGCATAAAGCTGTTCCATTTGCCCTGTGTGAAGGTGCGGTGCAGCAGCAACTTCTTGTTTACACCCGTTTCAGTATCGGTGCGATAGTGGTGAATGGTGTTGTCGAGGTGGTCGAGGGTCTCGTCGTCTTCGTCGAGCACAAGGTAGGGCTCGCTGGCCTCTTCGCCACCATACAGCAGGCGGAAATTGTCGAAGGCGGTGAAGTCGGACGAATAGGTGGCCGAGCCGTTCGTGAGCTTCTTGCTGGCGGTTTGTGGCACGTCGATGCCGAAGGTTACGGTGATGGGCTCTTCGTTAGAAGCCTCGTCGACGTAGAACAGCACCTGTGTGGTGCTCTCCTCTACCTTGTTGGGCTGGACGTGCTTGTCGTTCATCTCTACGGCCGCGTTATACATGGGCATGCACTGGTCGTAGGGCCAGTAGGCATCCTTGGCGTTCATTATTTGCAGGTTGTTGCAATAATATTCGTCGGTAATCTTGCGCAAGGGTGAGTAGTAATTTGTATGTTTCTTTCCTACCACGCGGGCAAAGAGGCGAGCATCGACGGTGCTCAGGCCCTGGCAGCGCACAATATACCATCCGTTGCGGGTAATCTGCACGCTTTGATACATCTGGCCATAGCCACCATTCTGTATAGTGGCACACATGTAGCGGCTGTGGTTGGCAACGAAGTTGTTCTGTGTTTCACTATCATTGCCGCGGTCGGTGTTGTCGTAGAAGTTGTAAGAGGCACCATGAAGATACTTGTCGTCTTCGGGCTTCGTCTTATAACTGCCATCATAACCTATGCGCACGAGGGCCTTATGATAGGAGTTGTCGTTCGACTGGAGGTGCTCGGTGAGTTTCCAATCTTTCAGGTCGAGATCTTTTCTGGTGAAGTTGGGGTCGGCCAAGAGGGCGGTGAGGTCAACGGCATCGCGCAAGAGGCTTTGCTGCTGTTTGAGCAGCTCTATGTAATCTCCTACCGAGACGATGCGCCACAGGCCATTGTCGTCGGTGGGCTCGGGCTCGGTGGCGGTCATGATTACGTTGGTAAGGTCGTCGCTGTACTTTTCAGTATAGGTGCGGGTGCCATCGGCGTTAAGGGTGCTGTAATAGCAGTACTGCTTGTCGGCCTCGGTGGGCTCTTTGTAGGCTTTGTTTTCGAAATAATATTTTGAGGGACCCTTGATGATGCTGGTTGAGGCGGTAAGGTAGAAGCGGCCTGTTGTGGCACCATTCTCGGGCTTGATGCTTCCATTTTTAAGGTTGGCGGTCATGTCGAGGGCCAACTTATACTCGCCCTTGGCGCCTGTGGCAATCAGCTTCCAGCGCTCTTGCTCGGGCTTGTATCGATAATCGGTTCCTGGGATGGGGCGGTCGGTATATACATCGGAGAGTTTGTCGTAGGCTGCATTGTCTCCGTTGGCTGGTACCCAGCCAATGAAGTTGCCTTCGTTATCGGTAGAAGTGGCCGAATTGTGGTTTAATCGGCGTGAGAAAAACAGAGAAGGCTCTTTATCGCCGGGTGCATCTGCGTAGACGTAACTGTCGGTGTTAGAAATATCAAAGGTGTAGGGCTGGCCATTATCGTCGAGGGTGAGGGTGCCGCTTTCGTCTGTAACATAACGGCCTCCTTCATACTTAAACTTTGCTATCTGTCCCTCTTTCCCGGCAACGTATGGTATCGTGTAGCTATAATAGCGTGGCATCATTACGTTGTTTACGTAAAAGCCATCTTTTGTAAGCTTAAACACTACATCGGTGGGATTGTTGATAACAATTTCTTCCCAGGTATAATTGGGGTTAGTTGTGCTGTTAAAGCAGCCACGCAGCAACAGAATTTTGGTGCTCGGGGTGTAATAGATATGCAGGTTGTAAACGCCTGTTCCACTCCATTCGCCTATTTTTGTTCCTATAGAGAACACGTTTTCAAGGTTTGAGGTGCATGGGGTGAGGTCGAGATGGGCCTCTAACACATCGCCATCGGCCAGGCTCAGCTTGCTGAGCGAGGTAGAAGAGATGAAATGGCTTGTGCCATTGCCTGTGAAGGTTTCGGTGGCCGAGGCCGAGCCTGTGCCAGCGCTTTTTGCTTCGTCGCCCGTGCTTTCAAACCGCAACGTGCTTTTCAGTGTGCCGTCGCTCTTGAGTATCTGCACCTTATTGTAGATGGCGCGTGTGCGGGTGTTGCCCTGTTCGCTACCTAAGTACAGCTTGCCTTCCTTGCCGTTTACGTAGTTTTTAAATTCGTTGTATTTGTTTGTCCATCTGGTTTGTTCGGTAGAGAGGATTGCTGTTGTTTCCTCGCCAGCGTTCTCGGGGTAGCGTGCAGAAATGGTAAGGCTTTGCTTTGTCTTTTTATCGTTGCGTATCTGCAACCATAGCGGGCATGGCACATCGCTGAGCACTGCCGAGCTGCCCCAGTAGCCACCTACGTTGAGAAACTTGCCTGTGCCTTTGTTGTAGAGCACAAATACTTTGCTGGCCTCGTCGTTGCTCATGGTGAGGCTGAGGTCGCCAGGGTTGCCAGTAGTGACATACTGGTACATGTTTCCTTTAGTGATGTCTACGCCCTTGAGATTTTGCAAGAGGGCGCTGTTGCCACTTTTCGCTGGCGCGGCAGAGGTCTGGGCACACAATGGGGTGCCCTTCACGGCAGCGAAGGCGACTACGGTGCTCAGAGCCACTACTCTAAGCGTGTTGTTCTTGCTTCTTCTTAACATGATGATAACTTGTTTCTTGCAAAATTGGTATCATGAGGTATGTTTACGTTATCCCTGTCGCTACAGTATTATGGCAGAGTGTGTCATGATAATTCCTTTTGCGTGCATTTAACGTTTCGATACGTTGCGTGCTATTGGACTTTGTTTATTTATTATATTTTAGTTCGTTTGCTTTGTTTTGTTTGTTTGCTTTGTTTGTTTGCTTTTTAGTCTTGCTTTTTAGTTTTGCTGGGGGTGTTTTGCTTTTTAGTCTTGCTGGGGTGTTTTGTTTGCTTTTCCAGTTTTGCTTTTGGTCTTGCTGGGGTGTTTTGTTTGTTGTTGGAAATTACAATGAATTTCAACTATTTTCTTGAAATAGTCTGCAAAATTAATGATATTTCTTCTTATTATGGTTATTTATACAAAAAATATTATATTGGCTTAACGTTTTTTAATATCGTAACTACCATGTCTTCAAACACTTATATACAAAGCCCCACCCCCGCGCCGCGCTAACGCGCGGCTTCCCCCTCCCCTTATGGAGGGGAGTGAAT
>CAKQFW010000034.1 GCA_934230965.1 uncultured Prevotella sp. | reverse complement strand
CATACGTATCGCTGCTCTCGGTAAGATAGCTCAAATCGGGGTTCTCCTCGTCAAGCACCAGCTCAGGCTTCTCGGCTTCCTCACCATAATATAATAGACGGAAGTTGTCGAAGGCGGTCCACTCGCCTTTGGCAGATGTGCTATTGTCACCACCAACTGTGATGCCAATAAGAATTTGGGTTTCTGTTATGCCATATCCTTTTAATTCATCGATAAATTTCTGAGGTATATGTATCTTCACTTCATTTGGGTATTCGCCCTTATAGAAAGCCATACCCGCTTGCAGCAAATCGGTTGGACCATTAGGAGTTTTCAACGTTGTCTGTGCCTTAATAGGGGTGCCTATTCCATTATTTGAACAATATTCTTTTACATGAAGCTCAGCCAATCCATTCGTATTGCTGAAACCATTGCACCGAACGACATACCAGCCCGCTTTATTGATAGTAACCCATTGTTCAACATTTACGTTATGAGTTTCTTTAATATCTGCACAGAAATATTTTCCATTTTCAAAGAGATAGTCATTAAATCCTATTTCGGTGCCAGCCTCATTCTTATAATATTTTTCTGTTTGCTTTTTATAATAATCATTTATACCAAAACGTACGTTGTCTATCTTGCCAGTTCCTGTAATTAACCAATAGCTTTGCGATGATTTGTTATATTTCAGACCAGGCTCTTTCATCAAGAATGTAATGTCAATAGGGTCGGCACTATCAGATGGAGAGTCTTCAAGCAATGCAAAATATTCCTCCAGTGTTACGAGTTTCCACAGTTGATAGTCGGCTACGGCAGGCTCTTCTGTTATTGCCTGACATTTATTTTCTTTGGAATCGTTTGGCACGGCTGTTAGATAGCGGCTGCCATAGGTCATAATTTTATAAACTTTGTTATTGTCAGAATAGCCAGTGGCTTTCTCAAAGAACCAACCATACTGATTGGTTACATCCGTAGGTTGGCAGTCGGGATACACGCCCTCAAGATGCAGATCGTTGCTTACATACTGTATATAGCTATCGCTATTGTTGGTTTCACCTTTATCGGTTCCTGTTTTAGGAACAATGTTTTGTCTTGTGCGTATGTTATAAGTGCCTGTGGTTGTTGAATTACCATAAATCCAAAGTTTCATGCCATAATCGCTCAATGTGGTATGTCGGCCATAAGAACCACCAATGTTTAGAAACTTGTGTGTGCCAACGTTCATAAGAAAGAACGTCTTTTTTAAGCCATTCTTCACACCATTCTTTATATCTTCATCAGTTTGATAATAAACATTTAGTCTATAATTGTTTTCTTCCGTAACAATGTCTACTGGGTCAACGCCCACCAGCCTTGTATAATCCATTTGTGCCTTTGAAGTTTGAGCTTTAACTGAGCTCACGGCAACAAAAAATAATGCAATAAGAGTGAGCAGACGGAGACCACGCGCCACGCCTAAACCCACGGTTTTCGATAAGTTAATCATGTTCTTTTATTAAATATATTCTTCTTTATAAATTTCTCTTTATTTATTTGTCTTAGTAAAATTTCTCGTCGAGAATAACGACACCATACCATCAACCTTGACCTCTGTCATAACGCTACGGCAGATGGGCAACGAGGTTATGGTCTTAACTTATTATTCGTTTAGTTCTAATGAATTCTGATACTTGGAGAGCTTTTAGTTCTATAAAGAACTTAAAAAAGCGAGCGCAAAGGTACAAAGAAAGAACAAAACTTAATGAATATTAAGGTTTTACCCCCCCCGATTTTTAACAACTATTATGGTTTTCTTTAATCTATTTCGAAAAATATTATTATTTCTCTGGGAGGATGGGGCACGGAGACCCCATCCTACATTTGAGCCCCATCCTATCTTACACTCAACAACAAACAACAATAAACAATGTTGCTTATCTTCGACACGCTCAACTATTGTTACTAATCAATTATTTTCCCCTCCTATCGTTGCATCATAGCATAATTTGTTTTATATTTGCACATCCTATATATATTAATATTAATACTAAACAATAACGAAACGCAGCATGAAGAAAATTTTTATGATGCTTACGGCATTGCTCGTCATGGGCCTCAACAGCGTGCGAGCCGCCGAACAAGACCTACTGGTCTCTACTAACAACACCACTCTACAACTGTTTGCCGTAAAGGGCGAACCGCTAAAGATTGCTTACTATGGCCCTCGTCTTAACGAGCAGCAGGCCAGCGACCTATGGGTGGCGGGCGACGCCATGAACCGCAAAGCCTATCCCACCTTTAACGACTGGTGCCCCGACGAGTGCGCCATCATGGTGAAGCATGCCAACGGACAAATTATGCTGAACCTGGTGGTTGAGGGCGTAGAGCGCTCGGCTACCGATGGTGGCGAACTCATCACCGTAAAGACCAAAGACAAGGTGCAACCCTTCTACGCTAACATCTGCTATCGCACCTATCAGCAGGCCGACGTGATAGAAACATGGGTAGAGCTGACCAATCGCGAGAAGAAAGATGTGGTGCTGATGCAGTATGCGTCGGCCTATCTGCCTGTGCGCAGCGCCGAGGCGTGGCTCTCGCACCAGCACGGGCAGTGGGGCAACGAGTGCTGCATGACCGAAGAGCCCCTCACCCCTGGCATGAAGGTTATCAGCAACCGCGATGGCGGACGCAACTCGCACCTCGACCACCCCGAAGTGATGCTGTCGCTCGATGGCCAACCCACCGAAACCTCAGGCCGCGTTATTGGCGCCGCACTATGCTGGAGCGGCAACTATAAACTACGCATTGCCACCGACGCCTACGACACCCATCTGCGCCACTTCATAGCTGGCATCGACGAAACAGCGGCCGACTATCGCTTGCGCCCTGGCCAAACGCTGCGCACACCAGAACTGGCCCTCACCTTCTCTACTACAGGCAAGGGTGGCGTGAGCCGAAACATGCACCGCTGGGCAAGACAGTATAAGCTGCACAACGGTATGGCCGTGCGCGACGTGCTGCTCAACTCGTGGGAAGGCGTGTACCTCGACATTACCGAAGAGAAGATGATGACGCTGATGGAGGGCGTGAAGCAGCTGGGCGGCGAACTGTTTGTGATGGACGACGGATGGTTTGCCAGCGAAAAATATAACCGCGACAAAGACAATGCGGCGCTGGGCGACTGGGATGTTGACAAGCGTAAGCTACCTGGCGGCGTGCAGCCCCTCATCGACAAAGCCACCCAACTGGGCCTGAAGTTTGGTATATGGATTGAGCCCGAGATGAGCAACTGGAAGGCCAGCGCCCTGTATGACAAGCACCCCGACTGGTTCTTGCAAAACACTGGCGTAGAGCCCATATTGCAGCGCGGCGGCACACAGGGCACACTAGACCTGTGCAACCCGAAGGTGCAAGACTTTGTGTTCGACATCGTCGATCGCCTGATGACCGAATATCCTCAACTTTATTATATCAAGTGGGACGACAACGCGCCCATCGTTAACTATGGCTCGGCCTACCTGGGCGCCGACCGCCAGTCGCAACTCTACACCGACTACCACCTCGGCCTGCGTAAGGTGCTGGAACGCATACGCACCAAATATCCACGCCTCGTGATACAAGACTGTGCCAGCGGTGGCGGACGCGTAAACTATGGCTTGCTGCCCTACTTTGACGAATTCTGGACCAGCGATAACACCGACGCTCTGCAGCGCGTATATATTCAGTGGGGCACGTCGCAGTTCTTCCCCGCCAACGCTATGGCAGCACACGTAAGCGCATCGCCCAACCACCAAACGGGCCGACGCGTGCCACTGAAGTTCCGCTTCGACGTGGCTGAGAGCGGACGTCTGGGCGTTGAGATGAAGCCCTCCGACTTCAACGCCGACGAGACACGCTTCGCGCAACAGGCCATTGCCGACTATAAGCGTCTGCGCCCCATCATTCAGTTGGGCGACCTCTATCGTCTGCGCTCGCCCTACGAGCAAGATGGCATGGCGGCATCCAGCATGTATGTGTCAGCCGACAAGCAACAGGCCGTGCTCTTTGCCTATAAGCTGAAACACTATGTGGGCCACGGCATTGCGCCCATCCGCCTTCAGGGGCTCGACGCTAACAAGCGCTACCGCATACGCGAGGTTAACAAGGCAGATGATAGCCTAAAGAGCCTCGACGGCAAGCTTATATCGGGCAAAGTGCTGATGGAGGCAGGCCTCAACTTAGCACTGGATAAGGAGTATGCCAGCCGTATGATTGAGCTAACAGCTGAATAAAGAAGAACATAAAATAATATTGTTATAGTTTTGATCGTTTATTCGCGCTTCGCGCGTTTTCTTGAACACGAATTATCATGAATTATCCACGAATTTATCCATGAATTATAAAAGTAGGACGGTGGTCTCCGTGCCCCGTCCTCCAGCATCCCCAAAAAGTAATATTGTTTTAAGCAGTTTGGGTGTGGGAGGACGGGGCACAGAGACCACCGTCCTACTTTAAGAGTGAATCTGCTTTCTCTGTGTTCGTTTAAATATTCAGCGATAATAATTCATGGATAAATTCATGGATAATTCATGGCAATTCGTGTTTCTCCCAAACGCGCACAGCGCGAATATTAATGTTCAATTAATGATAATAACTCCGCGAAGCGCCTGAGCACCTACGGAGCGCAAGAATGTTTACAAACCGCAAGCAATGAGCAGCATTACGAGCAAAAAAAAAGCGGAGCTCGGTTTCACAACCTTGCTCCGCACTACTTAAAACAACCAATAAAAGAAATAGATTGCTGTATCTAATTATTTACTTTTCCTTTTATTTTCAAATAAGCACTACGTGCCATGCGCTGCATAGCGCGTTTTGCCTAATTATCGAATAAACAGCAGTTCGCGATACTTGGGCAGTGTCCACAGTTCGTCGGCCACAATCAGCTCCAGCTTATCAATCTGGTAGCGAATCTCGTCGAGCTTCGGTGCCACGGTGTCGTGGTAAGCGATAGCCTTCAGATGCTCATCCTCAATCTTGTTTGCCACCTTACGAGCGTCAACCAGTTCGTCAACACCCGTCTCAATAGCCTGTGTGCGAACGGCAATCTCTTCGATAATCTTCTTGTTACGCTCGGTAAGCTTTGCAGCCGTTTCGGCAGGGAAGATGTTATACATGCTCGACACGTTCTTAGCCAACTGGCTCTGATAGTGGGTGCATACAGGAATGATGTGGTTCATCGACAGGTCGCCAAATACACGAGCCTCAATCTGTATCTTCTTTGTATAGGTCTCCCATTTCACCTCGTTACGAGCTTCCAGCTCCTTGCGTGTCATCACGTTCTGGCCCTCAAACATCTTGATAGAGCTCTCATCGAGATAGCGCTCGAAAATCTTCGGGCATGATGTTTCGCAATCAAGACCACGGCGGGCAGCCTCTTCCTTCCATTCGTCAGAATAGCCGTTGCCCTCAAAGTGAATGGGTTTGCAGAACTTAGCATCTTCGCGCACCACGTCGAGGATGGCGCTAATCTTATCTTCGCCCTTCTCGATAAGCGCGTCAACACGCTTCTTAAAGTCTTGCAGCGCCTCGGCCACAGCGGTGTTCAGTACAATCATGGCGCTGGCACAGTTGGCCTCAGAGCCTACAGCACGGAACTCGAAACGGTTACCTGTGAAGGCGAAGGGCGATGTACGGTTACGGTCGGTGTTATCGATGAGCAACTCAGGAATTTCAGGAATATCAAGCTTCAAGCCCTGCTTGCCAGCAATGTCAAACAGCTCGTCTTTGTTCGAATTCTCGATATGCTGCAGAATTTCGGTAAGCTGACGACCCAAGAATGAAGAGATGATAGCTGGAGGAGCCTCGTTAGCGCCCAGACGGTGAGCGTTGGTAGCACTCATGATAGAGGCCTTCAGCAATCCGTTATGCTTATAAACAGCCATCAGCGTCTCAACGATGAAGACGATGAAGCGCAGGTTGTCTTCAGGTGTCTTGCCAGGGCCATGCAGCAGCACGCCCGTGTCGGTAGCAAGGCTCCAGTTTTCGTGCTTGCCCGAACCATTTACGCCAGCAAAAGGCTTTTCGTGCAGCAACACGCGGAAACCGTGGTGGCGCGCAATCTTCTTCATGAGCGACATGAGCAACATGTTGTGGTCGATGGCAAGGTTGGTCTCCTCGTAGATGGGCGCAAGTTCAAACTGGTTAGGAGCCACCTCGTTATGGCGTGTTTTGCAAGGAATACCCAGCTCCAGCGCCTGTATCTCAAGATCTTTCATAAAAGCCTGAACGCGCTCGGGGATGGCACCAAAGTAGTGGTCGTCCATCTGCTGGTTCTTGGCCGAGTCGTGACCCATCAGGGTGCGGCCCGTAAGTACCAAGTCGGGGCGAGCCGAATACAAGCCCTCGTCAACGAGGAAGTATTCCTGTTCCCATCCCAGGTTGCTGATAACCTTCTTAACGTCGGGATAGAAATAATGGCAAACAGCGGTGGCAGCCTCGTTCACAGCGTGAAGGGCACGCAGCAGCGGAGCCTTATAGTCGAGAGCCTCGCCAGTATAAGAAATGAAGATGGTGGGGATACACAGCGTGTCGTCGATGATGAAGACGGGCGATGTGGGGTCCCAAGCCGAATAGCCACGAGCCTCGAAGGTGTTACGAATACCACCGTTGGGGAACGAGCTGGCGTCAGGCTCCTGCTGTACGAGCAGCTTGCCAGAGAATTCTTCAATCATGCCACCCTTGCCGTCGTGCTCAATAAAAGCATCGTGTTTCTCGGCAGTGCCCTCGGTAAGAGGCTGGAACCAGTGAGTATAGTGTGTTACACCATTCTCGTCGGCCCACTGCTTGATGCCTTTTGCCACAGCGTCGGCAATATTGCGGTCCAGTCGAGCGCCGTTGTCAATCACGTCAATCAGTTTGTCATAAACCTCGCGCGACAGATATTTGTACATCTTAGCACGGTTGAACACGTTCTTTCCGAAATATTCAGAAGGACGTTCAATCGGCGCAATCACTTCCTGAGGTTTCTTTTTGAAAGCCTCGGCAACAACCTCAAATCTTAAATTTGCCATGTTGAATTTCTTTTATTTGTTTAAACTATTGTTGTTTCTTTTCTCTTGTTCGTTTCTGATGCTCTTTTGAACCTTAATGTCACCTAATGAGCCTTTGATGCCCTATAAGCCTTTGATGCCTAATGAACCTTTGATGTACCTACGGCCCCACGCTTACGAGTTTATCCACTGAGCAATGCGTTGCATCGCTTCGCGGCAGTCGTCGCGGTCGCCAAAGGCTGTGAGGCGCACATAGCCCTCGCCACTGGGCCCGAAGCCCACGCCAGGGGTGCATACCACGCCAGCGCTGTACAGCATCTGTTCAAAAAACTTCCAGCTGGGCGTGTTGCCAGGCGTTTTCACCCATAGATAGGGTGCATTTTGTCCGCCATACACCTGTAGACCCATGCGTTTTAGGGCATCGAGCATGATGCGAGCGTTGCCCATATAATAGTCGATGGTGGCCTTTACCTGTTCTTTGCCCTCGGGGGTGTAGATGGCTTCGGCAGCACGTTGACTGATGTAGCTGGTACCATTAAACTTAGTGCTCTGTCGGCGGTTCCACAGGTGGTTCAGTTCTATGCGCCGTGTGCCGTCGATGGTTACAGCCGTAAGCTCTTTGGGTATGACGGTATAGCCACAACGCACACCTGTGAAGCCAGCCGTCTTCGAGTAGCTTCTAAACTCGATGGCCACCTTTCGTGCCCCCTTAATCTCGTAGATAGAGTGTGGTATGCTGTCGTCTTGTATATACGCCTCGTAGGCAGCATCGTATAGGATGAGGGTGTCGTTCTTCAACGCATAGTTCACCCATTTGCGCAGCTCCTCTTTGGGCAGCACGGTGCCCGTGGGGTTATTGGGATAGCACAGATATATCATGTCGACACGGTGGTCGGGTATGGCGGGTATAAACTGGTTCTCGGCGGTGCACGGCATGTAGGTTACGTTGCTCCATACGCCGTCTTTCAGTATGCCAGCGCGCCCGCACATCACGTTCGAGTCGATGTATACGGGGTAGATGGGGTCGGTAACGCCGATGCTGTTGTCCCAGCGTACAATCTCGCCTATATTTCCAGTGTCGCTCTTGGCACCATCGTTAACAAATATTTCGTTCACATCGAGATGGATGCCGCGCGACAGATAGTCGTTCTTTATGATGGCCTCGCGCAGAAAGTCGTAGCCGCGCTCGGGGCCGTAGCCGCGAAAGGAAGCCTTGGTAGCCATCTCATCAACGGCCTTATGCATGGCCTTAATGACTGCTGGACACAGCGGCTGTGTAACGTCGCCAATGCCCAAACTGATGACGCGCATCTTTGGGTGCGACACTTTAAAGGCGTTTACCTTCTTAGCAATGTCGGCAAACAGATAGTTGTCCGACAGTTTTAGATAGTGCTCGTTTACTAATGCCATGTATGCAATATTTCTTTATGGTTGTGTTGTGTGTTGTGTCAAGCAACGAGTCAGAAGAGCGCTATCTCGCCATCAAAGACGAAGGTGGCAGGGCCTGTCATATAAACATGGCCATCGGCCTCGCTCCATTCAATGTGCAGCGTGCCGCCATCCATCACAATATCGGTTTGGCGCGAAGCACGTTGCGTAACGGCGGCCGCCACAGCGGTGGCGCAAGCGCCTGTGCCACAGGCCAAGGTGATGCCGCTGCCACGCTCCCATACACGGGTGCGAATGGCGCCGTTGGGCAGCATCTGCGCAAACTCGATGTTGCAGCGCTGCGGAAAAGCATCATCATGTTCAAGCTCTTTGCCGTAGCGAGCTATGTCGAGGTGTTCAACGTCGTCGGTGAAAATCACAAAATGCGGGTTACCCATCGACACGAAGGTGCCTCTGAACGAACGAAAGGCGGCGGTAAGACTGTTACCTTTGTCCTCGTCATACTGTTCGGGGCATGACAGCGAGGGCGCCAGCATATCTACCGTAACGCTTTGCACGGTGCTTTTGTCGGGTGAGAGGTGCAGCTGCAAGGTTTTCACGCCCGAAAGGGTTTCGAGCAAGATGGTGGTTTCCTTGGTCAGCCCACGCTCGTACAAATACTTACCTATACAGCGCGAGGCGTTGCCGCACATCATGGCTTCAGAACCGTCGGCATTAAAAATGCGCATTGAGAAGTGGGCGCCGCTTCTGATCGACGGCTTGCCTATGAGCACCAACCCATCGCTACCTATGCCCGTATGCGGAGCACTCCACAGCCGAGCAGCGGCCGAAGGATTGTCAATATGCTCGGTCAGCGTATTAACATAGATGTAGTCGTTTCCGGCTCCATGCATCTTCGTGAATTTTATCTTATGAATCATGCTGGTCATCTATTTCCTTTCTTCTTTGACGTTTTGTTCTTAAACCACTGCAAAATTACAACAATTTTCAAGAATAGCCATGCTTTTAGTTTACAAAAATAACAACAAATTGGTGTAAAGTATTAAAGTGTAAGCAGCGGAGAAAGAAATGCTTACAGTTTGTATTGTTTTTAACATTAGTTTCTTACAATATGATATTATTATAAAAATAAAACTATCAAAAAGTAAAACATATAATTATACTTATTACAATATGTCGTAATTTTGCAGTCGGATAACAACAAAAAGAAAGCAAAAGTATGAAAACAATGGACAAATGTTATCAATGTATATAACGAAAGGCTTGAACGTAACGTTCAGTAGCATCTCTATATATAATAAGGTGAACATTTAAGACAAAATAATAAAAGAAAGGAACAGCATGAAGAAGATTGAAGCAATCATTCGCAAATCGCGCTTCGAAGATGTGAAAGAGGCGCTGTTGGCCGCCGACATCGAGTGGTTTTCTTATTACGACGTACGTGGCGAAGGCAAGATGCGCCAGGCACGTATCTACCGTGGCGTGATGTATAACACCAGTTCGATAGAACGCACACTGGTATCGCTTGTGGTGCGCGATAAGAATGTAGAACGTGCCGTGCAAGCCATCTTATCGGCAGCACAGACGGGCGAGATTGGCGATGGTCGCATCTTCATCATCCCCATCGACGATGCCATCCGTATTCGCACGGGCGAGCGTGGCGACATAGCACTATATAATGCAGAACAGGAAAAGTGAAATATAATTTAGTTGACAAGTTGACGAGTTGACAAGTTCTTGCTGAAGCAAGCGGCAAAGCCGAGCGGACGAGCTGATAGCTTTTTAGTTAACAAGTTGACGAGTTGACGAGCTGATAGCTTTTGCTAAGGCAAGCGGCAATTTCTCGTCTATGCATCAACCAAGAGCATGTTGAAGACATGCGAAACTATATAAAAAATATCTCAATATGGCAACAACAATATTAGCATGCACCCCTACCCTTGACACAGGCAACACTGCCTGGATGATGATGAGCACCATCTTAGTGTTATTAATGTCGATACCAGGCATCGCCCTGTTTTATGGCGGACTGGTACGACAGAAGAACGTTCTGAGCATTGTTATGCAAACCATGCTCATCGTGGGCGCCGTAAGCATACTGTGGGTGGCCTTCGGATATAGCTGGGCCTTCGACACCAGCTACGAGACCGAAGGGTCGGCACTGGCAGGCCTCATCGGTGGCTGGGACAAAGCCTTCTTGCATGGCATCACCACAAAAAGTCTGATGCCGTCGGGCATACCCGAGATAACCTTTGTTATGTTTCAGTGCATGTTTGCTCTTATCACACCAGCCCTTATCCTCGGCGCCTTTGCCGAGCGCATCAAGTTTAAAGGCTACATGGTGTTCACATTGCTGTGGGTTATCATAGCTTATTTTCCTATGGCCCACTGGGTGTGGGGCGGCGGCTTCTTGCAGCAGATGGGCGCCATCGACTTTGCTGGTGGCACCGTGGTACACATTAATGCGGGCATCTCGGCACTTATCATGGCTCTGCTCATTGGCAAGCGCGACGACTATCGTGTAGGCCACCCCATCACCCCGCACAACATTATGTTTGTGTTCTTGGGCACCTCGTTCTTGTGGCTCGGATGGTTTGGCTTTAATGCGGGCAGCGGTCTGGCTGCCGACGGCCTCGACGCCAACGCCTTCTTGGTAACACACGTGGCAACGGCCGTGGCCGCCATGACGTGGCTCACCATCGACTGGCTGGTAAACAAAAAGCCTACCACCGTGGGCGCCTGCACGGGTGCCGTGGCCGGACTGGTAGCCATCACACCTGCCGCTGGCACCGTCGACTTGCTGGGCGCCTTCGCCATCGGCATCATCACACCCATCATCTGCTTCTTTATGGTGGCCGTGGTGAAAGCGCGGTTCAAATACGACGACGCCCTCGACGCCTTTGGCGTGCATGGTGTGGGCGGCATCGTGGGATCAGTGCTCACGGGCGTGTTTGCCACACAGGCCATCACGGGCGAGGGCGGTGTACAGGGTTCGCTGTATGGCGACTGGCATCAGCTCTGGGTTCAGCTCATCACCACAGTGTTCTGCATCGTGTTCTCGGCCATCGTCACCGCCGTGCTCTTCTTTATTGTTGACAAAACGGTGGGCATACGTGTTGACAAACGTGTAGAGGAAGAAGGTCTCGACATCTACGAACATGGTGAGAGTGCGTATAACTAAGAGAAAAGTGAAAAATCCTATTGCCTCACTTACTTTACTTATAAACAAACAACCATAAAAATAAAAGGAATATGTGTGGAATTGTAGCTATCTTCAACATTCAAGAACAAACGCCCGAGTTGCGACAAAAGGCGTTGCGTATGAGTCAGAAAATTCGTCACCGCGGACCCGACTGGAGCGGCATCTATACAGGCGGAACGGCCATCTTGTGCCACGAACGTCTGAGCATTGTCGACCCCGAGTCGGGACGTCAGCCCCTCTTCGCCCCCGACAAGAAACAGGTGCTGGCCGTAAACGGCGAGATATATAACCACCAAGACATCAGAAAACGCTTCGAGGGCAAATATCAGTTTCAAACGGGCAGCGACTGCGAGGTAATCTTGGCCCTGTATCGCGAAAAGGGCATCGACTTTCTCGACGACCTCAGCGGCATCTTTGCCTTCGCCCTCTACGATGCCGAGCGCAACGAGTTTCTTATTGCTCGCGACCCCATCGGCGTGATACCACTTTATATTGGCTACGACAGCGATGGCAAAGTGTATGTGGCCAGCGAACTGAAAGCCCTTGAAGGGCAGTGCGAACGCTACGAGCCGTTTCTTCCAGGACACTACTACTGGAGCCGCGAGCCTGGCATGAAGCGCTATTATAAGCGCGACTGGTTTAGCTACGACGCGGTGAAAGACAACCCCGCCAGCACGCGCGCCATACACGATGGGCTGGAAGATGCCGTGCGCCGACAGCTGATGAGCGATGTGCCCTATGGCGTGTTGCTGTCAGGCGGTCTCGACTCGTCGGTCATCTCGGCCGTGGCAGAGAAATTTGCCGAGCACCGCATTGAAGAGGGCGGACGCGAACGCGCTTGGTGGCCACGCCTACACTCGTTTGCTGTAGGACTGAAGGGTGCCCCCGACCTGGCCAAGGCGCGCATGGTGGCCGACCACATTGGCACCGTGCACCACGAGATTAACTATACCATACAAGAGGGCCTCGACGCCATTCGCGACGTCATCTACTTTATCGAGACCTACGACGTTACCACCGTGCGAGCCTCAACGCCTATGTATCTGCTGGCACGCGTCATCAAGTCGATGGGCATCAAGATGGTGCTGTCGGGCGAAGGTGCCGACGAGATTTTTGGCGGATACCTCTACTTTCATAAGGCGCCCACAGCACAAGCCTTTCATGAAGAAACGGTGCGCAAACTGTCAAAACTGTATATGTACGACTGCCTACGTGCCAACAAAAGTCTGGCGGCGTGGGGCGTAGAGGGTCGCGTGCCCTTCCTCGACAAAGAGTTTCTCGACGTGGCCATGCGCACAAACCCCGAGGCCAAGATGTGTCCGGGCAAGACCATAGAGAAACGTATCGTGCGCGAAGCCTTTGCCGACATGCTGCCCGACGCTGTGGCATGGCGACAGAAAGAGCAGTTTAGCGATGGCGTAGGCTACTCGTGGATTGATACGCTGAAGCAGGTTACCAGCGACCTGGTATCTGACGAGCAGATGGCACACGCCGCCGAGCGCTTCCCCATTAACCCGCCGCGCAACAAAGAAGAGTATTATTACCGCTCTATCTTTGCCGAGCATTTCCCCTCCGACTCGGCAGCGCTATCCGTGCCCAGCGTGCCCAGCGTAGCATGCAGCACCGCCGAAGCACTGGCCTGGGACGAAGCCTTCAAGAACATGAACGACCCCAGCGGACGTGCCGTAGCTGGTGTGCATGAGGAGGCTTACGCCAACGATAAAGCATAAAGAAATGAATGAAGAGAGAGAACTCTACTTTGCCTATAAATGTCAGTGATTAACAATCAAAAATAGAACTATAATATAAAAAGTGTAAAGTAAACACGCAACTGCTTAACCTACATCAAGTTTTCGACGTTTGCGCGAATAATTTCTGAAAATTGTTTGCGCAAACAGTCAGAAACATATACCTTTGCATCGTCAAAAGGTTAATAGATTGTTTAGGTTAGTAGTAATAGATTTAGGTTTTTAGTTATTAGGTT
>CAKQFW010000033.1 GCA_934230965.1 uncultured Prevotella sp. | reverse complement strand
AAAAGCAAAAATAAAAAGAGCTGGTTGGGACTGCTCTTACCTTGATAAGGTGATGTCATAAAGTAATGCGTCGGCCCGTATCGACCGTTCCACATGTTCATAACGGTCGATATGAACACGCGCATCGACCGTTCCACGTGTTCATAACGGTCGATACGAGACAACTTTCTCCATGTTTCGCCCAATTTGAAGCATGCTTTCGCCCAACTTGAAGCATGCTTTCGCCTTGCTTGAAGCATGCTTTCGCCCAAATAAACCCTTGAAATACGATAAATAGAGCAATGGTTGTTAGCTTGCAGTAGTGGTTTTGTTGGGTGCTGGAGGACGGGGCACGGAGGCCACCGTCCTACTTTAGTGTGCATCTGTTCTTCCTAGAGAAAATAAATTTTATGGATAATTTATGGAGATTTGTGTTTATATCAAAACACGCTAAATTGATTAATATAAACACAAGACGTATTTTCTGATTCAGATTATTATATAAGGTGTATGAAAAGAAAAAGGGCCTCCGTTGCTCACGCAAAAGAGACCCCATAAAAAACTAATTATTAATTAACCCAAAACATTATCTTTATGATTGCTATTTGATAAAAACTATTCTTACATCATGGGTGGACGACCACCGCCAAAGTGTGGACGACCTCCGAAACCTCCGCCAGGCATGCCCATAGGTCCTCTCGGTCCTCCAGGACGATCGCCTCGGCCACCAGGTCCCATGCCTTTGCCGCCCATCTTTCCGCCAAACATGTTAAAGCGGTAAATCACGTGCAGCATGGCATAGCTGTTTATGTTGTTATACTGTGTGTCGCTGCGCTGCATAGCGTTTACGGTGCGACTGAAGTTGCTCATGTTGTCGAGAATATCGTAGAACTGCAACATCACGGTGAGCGGTTTTCCGCGCAAGAAGCTCTGCGATATCTGTGCGTTCCACACCAGCTCGTTGGTGTTCATCGACTTATCGTTAAATCCTCTTCGGCTGTTTTGGTGCAAGTCGGTTGAGAGGCTGGTGCCCCACGGCGTGTTGATGATGGCCGTACCGCCGTAAGAGAATTGCCATGTGTCGAGGTTGCTCTGGCTTTGCAGCTCGTTGCGGCTGTGCGTATAGTTTACCGACCCGTCGGCGGCCAGCTCCAGCCAATCGTTGCGGTAGCTCAGTTCCAGGCGCTCGCCTAGGTTCATCGACTTGGTGAGGTTCTTCTGCGAGCCCACCGTCTTGTCAATCATCACATACTGCGGCATGTTGTTATACGACACATTGGTTGAGGTGTTGATGTTCCACACGCCCGTGGTGTCGATAGAGGTGTTATACATGGCGCCACCCATGATGCTCCAGGTGCCGTTGATGTTCATTGGCTTTGTGATGGTTCCACCTGTTTTCTCGTCGTAGGTAACCATGTTTCCCACCGCGTTGCGTGTTGAGCTAAAGCTCAAGAAGGCGTTGATGGCCTGCGACCGCTTCTGTATGAAGTTGTTATAGTTGGCCCACAGCCTGTTGGTGAACGCGGGTTTCAATCCTGGGTTACCCTTTGTTATGCTCAGTGGGTTGCTGTCGTCGGTGATGTCGAGCAGCTGCGACATGCTGGGCTGCGATGTGGTGCCGCGATAGTTGATGCGCAACTGGTGCACCTTGCTGAAGCGATAGCGGAAGTCGAGCGTCGGCGTAAAGTTGGTCACCGTGCGGGTGGTGTCGGCGTGTGTGCCGTGATAGTCTTGTATGAAGTGCGACCGTTGTGGCTGCATCATCACACCTACATTAAAGTTGAACTTCTCGCGTATCATACGAAACATCAGTTCGATGTCGTGTGTGTAGTTTTTATACTCTGAGTATCGGCTCAGCTTCTTGTCTTCATACTCGGTGTAGGGCTTGGGCAGCAGGTTCAGGTAGCTGTCCCACTGTCGGTAGCTGTGTTGTGCGCCGGTGAAGAAGTCTTCGCCCAGGTTGCTAAAGTCGTAGGTGGCGCGGTCGCTCTTGCTGTAGCTGTAGTTATATTTATAGCTAAACTGCAAGAAGGTGGCCTTCCACAAAGGCTCGCTGTAGGTGGCCTGTGCTGTGTAGCTCCACTTCTTTGTGGGCGTAACGTTAAAGCGGTTTGTCTGGTAAGTAGAGTCGTTTCCCAACTTGTCTTTCACCTGAAACAGGTGCACATTGTTGGTAGACAGACTTTTACTGTCGCTCTCGTTGTACGATACGTCGCCACGCACGGTAAAGTTTCGGCCCATGCTATTCAGGCGTCGGTTCACTTGCAACATGGCTTGCGCTGTGGTGTTATCGCTGTATGATAGCGATTGCGAGGTAGAACTGTTCACCATCAAGCCCTGTGCTGCCAGCTGACTAATGTCGGTGGCGTTGAGCGGGTCGTTGACGTACAGGTAGGGGTCGTCGTTGTATGATGCCGATGCGCTGGTGCCCTTGCTGTCGCTCGACGATACGGTGAACGATGGGCGGAACATGATGTTGGTCAGCGTGTCAGGCTTCCATTCCAGTCGCATTTGTGCGTTCCAGCTGTTGCTGCGCGAGAAGTTTTGGTTGATGCTGTTTGAGTAGGCTCCTACTTTGCTTACAAAACTTTCAGCCGAGCGTTTCGAGTAGACATCGCCATCGCTGTGGTTCCAGCGCACGCTTCCGTCAACCTGTAGTTTGTCTCCACTATAATTGAGGTTTGCAGCCCACATTTTTGATGCGTTGAGGCCATTGTTTCCGCCGAAGCGTCCGCGGCCTCCGCCAAAACCTCTGTCGCCCACATTGTTAGCGTTGCCAAAGGTCATGGCACGTAGCTTGTCTTGCATCACGGCAGCCATCAGCTTTTCCGAGTAGCGGTTGTGTGTGCCTATGCTGGCATCGGCATTGGCAAACATGCCTTTGTTCATGCCTTTCTTGATGCCGAAGTCGAGCACGGTTTGTTCTTCGCCATCGTCAATGCCCGTCACGCGGGCCAAGTCGCTCTTCTCGTCGTAGGCTTTTATGCGCTCTACAATGCTGGTGGGCAGGTTCTTCAGGGCTGTCTTGGTGTCGCCCGTCATAAACTCTTTGCCGTCTACCTTAATCTTCTTTACCTCTTTTCCGTTGATGGTTATTTTTCCATCGTCGCTTAATTCAGCGCCAGGAAGGCGTTTTACCAGTTCTTCAATGGCCGACCCCTCAGGGGTGCGGAAGGCTGCCGAGTTATACTCGAAGGTGTCGTTCTTCACCACCACCTTTTTTGCCTGCCCCGTTACGGTGGCCCCTTTCAGCATCACGGCGTCGGTGCTCATCTTTAGCTGGCCTAATGCCGTGGCGCTGTTCTGTATATTAATGTTGCGTATAAGCGGTTTATAGCCTACACTCGACAGCTTCAGCAGGTATCGTCCTGCCTTGGGTGCGCTGATGCTGAATGAACCTTTATAGTCAGACAGTGCGCCAGCCACGTATGAGCTGTCGGTTTTTAATAGTTGAACAGTAACCTGTTCCATAGCGTCTTTTGTGTCGGCGTCGATGATGCTTCCTGTCAGTTTGTAGCTTTGAGCCGAGGCTCCTAATGCTGTCAGTGCAAACATCAACATGAGGATGTAATGTTTCATTGTCTTGTGTGATAAGTTCTTTCGTAAAGGTTTTTATTGTGATAACTGTTTTTTTGACGCTTATAACAAAGAAAGGTTTAATGAATGAAAGAAAAAAATGAAAAAAAGTGCTCACGATGGGTGTAAACAAGGAGGCATGCTTTTCTTGACTATCGTTGTTTGTGGCGCTTAAATCAGTAAGGCTAATCTTCTTGTTTACTTGTCTACTGGTCTACTTACAGCATGTTGAAAACATGCGAAACTTGACTTATATATATAAATAGGTGTAAAAATAAGCCGAAAGCTATTGCTGTGTCATAAAAATGCAGTAACTTTGCAGTTCACCCCTGTAGGTAAGGTATAAATAAAACATTATATAAATTCTCAAAAACAAAAACATGCACAACATTTACCAACGCCATTCTATGGCTTTAGCGTTGATGCTCTTCGTGCTTCAATTGTTTGCACAAGGGCCCAACAACAGTGGCACTTACTACAAAGCTGCCAACGGACAAAAGGGTAAAGCCCTGAAAACTGCATTATGTTCAATCATCGGCCCGCATAAAGACTTAGGTTATAATGGCTTGTTCGCCGCTTATACCAAGACCGATAAGCGTGCTGATGGCAAGGTATGGGATATGTATTCATGTACCACCAACTTCAGCTTCAGCGACCATGTAGGCAACTATAAAAAGGAGGGCGACATCTATAACCGCGAGCACACCGTGCCTCAGAGTTGGTTTAAAGAGGCTTCGCCCATGAAGGCCGACGTTGTGCATGTGGTTCCTACCGATGGCTATGTAAACAACCGTCGCAGCAGTTACCCCTTCGGCGAGACTGATGGTGATCTGTACAAGTCGAACAAGGGTTTCAGCAAGGTAGGACGTTCAAAGACTCCTGGCTACTCGGGCACCGTATTCGAGCCTAACGACGAGTATAAAGGCGACATTGCCCGCATCTATTTCTACATGGCTACCTGTTATGAGAAGAAAATTGGCTCTTGGGTAAGCAATGGTACAGCATCTACTGTGCTCACAGGCAATTCATATCCCGCCTTTAAGCCTTGGTTCCTTGATATGTTGCTGCGCTGGGCTAAGAACGACCCCGTGAGCCAGAAGGAGATTGACCGTAATAATGCGGTGTATGAGTGTCAGAAGAACCGTAACCCGTTTGTCGACTATCCCGGCCTTGAGCAGCTGGTATGGGGCGACAAGCAAGACGTGGCTTTCAGTTATGACAACTATGACGGCAGCAACCCGAATCCGGATCCTACGCCTGACCCCACGCCTGACCCTGATCCTGATCCCACACCCGATCCAACGCCTGATCCTACACCTGACCCCGATCCCACTCCCGACCCAGGCGTTGAGGGTCTGACCTTTGTGAAGGTAACGGCTGCCGAAGCCTTGACTCCTGCCGCCACCTATATTATTGTATGGGAAGGCAATGGCACAAAACGTCCTTCGGCCTTAGGCGCCCTTGATGCTGCTAAGAAAGACTTTATGTTGGCAAAAGAGGTACGTATTGCTGACGATGGCACCATCACTACTGAGGTAAACAAGACCGAGAAGCCCCACGCCCTGACTCTTGGTGGCAGCGCAGGCAATTATACCTTCTATGATAATGTAGACAAGAAGTATCTGGCACTTACCTCTAATAACAATAAACTGGTTCTGCAAGATAAAGCCGACGATATGATGGCTAAATGGAACATCAGCATCTCGGGTGGCTATGCATCAATAGCCAATAATAAGTTTGCTAACCGTGTTATCCAATATAACGCTTCGTCACCACGCTTTGCTTGCTACATAGGCAGCCAGCAAAAGGTAGCACTGTATAAGGCATCTACCGCTACGGGCATCAACAATGCTCCGGTGTGGAACACCACCTCTACCGATAAGGTGAACGTCTACACCGTAACGGGTGTAATGGTGAAACGCCAGGTTGAGCGCCAGCAGGCCATGCAGCAGTTGCCTAAGGGCATATACATCATGAACGGACAGAAAGTGGTGATACGCTAATCTTATCGAAATTAAGAAGAAAACATACTCTTTTTGAAGAGTCTACTTACAAAGTGAAAGTTGTGACCTACATCGCGGCTTTCACTTTGTTCGTTTATAAGCAAATATCATTGCAAAAGTGCATAATGTAACTCGTTTTACCCTCATGTTGCATATTTATGCATACGATATTTACAAAATGAAAGAAAAAAGCCTCAAAATGTTTGATTTCGAATTATAAGGGCTTTTGTAAATTATAATCAAAAAAGAGGGTGAAAATTGTTGCAAAATAGTGTTAAAGAAATAACCAACTTACAATTTAAAACACTATCTTTGCAATAGAAAATAAAACAAAACACATAACACAACAAACCTTTTAAACATTACTACAATGAAAAAGATATTACTACTTACAATGATGGCCTTTATAACAATGGCATCTTACGCACACAAACGCGTGTCTGAAACCGCTACAGTGGTATCTACCGACACCATTTATTACAATGCTGATTATATTCGCGTTGACAATCGTGCTGATGCAGCTTACGGACGTTTGCTCCTGACCGAAGGCACTGGTAGACAAAAACGCGAGGTCTTCCGCGACTACTATATGAACGGTAAACTGAAACTGGAAGGTGGATATAGCTTCATCGACCTGAACGACGATCGCAACACAAAGGTAGAAGGCGACGTTACTGCTTTCTATCCTAACGGAAAAGAAAAGTATCGCGGCTCGTTTATCGGCGGAAAGCCCGAAGGCTATCTCACCATAATGATGCGTGATGGTGGCATCGCTACCGCTGAATTTGTAAACGGCCAATCGCGCTTCAACTATTTCGTGGTGACCGCTACCGATGGTAACCAAACACGTCGCGACATCAGCGACTTGAAGATTTTCCTCAAGCGATAACGCTACATCTTGAGGCGATAACGCTAAATCTTGAGGCGATAACGCTAAAGAGGAGTATGGGCTTAACGGCCTCAATAAAAAAGAAAGATTTTTTCATAAGCAAAACAATAGATATCTCTCTTAAAAAACAAAACAAACAATAAGTAGAAATTGCTAAAGAATTGAAAGGCATGCCTCGTGAGAAGCGTGCCTTTTTTCGCGCTTGTTTCTTTTCATTCACCTTTTTCGCATTATTATTTGTCTCGCTCGCGGCTTTTGCTTACTTTTGTAACATGATAATGATTATTGTATCATGATAATAATGATGAATTAAGCTTTTAGCATGTCAGAACGCATGCAGTAATTAACTATTATACCCTTTTCTATGACAAAGAAACATTTACGTCTTGCAATGCTATTGGCCTTTGTGGCCTTTAATGCCCTTATGATGAAGGGCGAAGGGTGGGTGCGCATCAACCAGTTGGGCTATCTGCCCAAAGCCACAAAGGTGGCGGTGCTGATGAGCGATCAACCTATTACGGTAAACCATTTCACGCTCGTTAACGCCTTTACAGGAAAGGTGGCTTACACCTCAAACCAGGTGCAGGCTATGGGCGCTATGGGCAACATGAAGGCTACGTTCCGCCTCCGCTTCTCCGACTTTACTCAGCCTGGCACCTATTATATAAAGGTGGGGCAGAGCCGCTCTGAAATATTTCCTATTAACGGGCAGGTGTATAGGGGCACGTCCGACTTTGTGCTGAACTATATGCGCCAGCAACGTTGCGGATGGAACCCTTACATACAGGATAGTTGCCACCAAAAAGATGCTCGCATAAAATATCATCCCACCAAAGAAGGGCAGCACATTGACGTGCGTGGTGGATGGCACGATGCTGCCGATTTGCTGCAATATACGCCTACATCGGCCAATGCTATCTATCAGTTGCTCTTTGCCTATCAGCAAAACCCATCGGCCTTTGCCGATCATTATCAGGCTAATGGCATGCTGGGCGCTAACGGCATACCCGATATTATTGATGAGGCATACTGGGGGCTTGATTGGCTCGACCGCATGAACCCCGCTAAAGGCGAACTGTATAACCAGATAGCCGACGACCGCGACCATGTGGCAATGAAGTTGCCTAACTATGACCCCGCCGACTATGGATGGGGTAAGAACCAAGATCGCCCCGTATATTTTGTTGATGGCAAACCGCAACAGCGCGGCAAGTTTATGAACGCCACCATGGGCGCTGCCAGCACAGCAGGTAAGTTTGCCAGCGATTTTGCTTTGGGCTCGAGTGTATTGAAGCCTTTCTATCCCGACTTTGCTGAAAAAATTGGAAACAAGGCGGCCGACGCTTATCAGGTGGGTATCGATAAACCAGGCAACACGCAAACAGTGTCGGTAGTGTCGCCTTATATTTATGAGGAAGATAACTGGGTTGATGATATGGAGCTGGGCGCCATGGAACTGTATCGTAAGACGGGCGACCGACAGTATCTGTTACAGGCCATAGAGTATGGACGCCGCGAACCTATCACGCCTTGGATGGGGGCCGACAGTGCTCGCCACTATCAATGGTACCCATTTATGAATATGGGTCACTATCAATTGGCTAAGCACGGCACTGATAGTCGGATGCGTAACGAGTTTGTGCGTAACCTGCGCACGGGCATCGACCGCGTGTGGCAGCGTGCTCAAGAGCATCCGTTCTTGTGGGGCGTGCCTGGCATCTGGTGCTCAAACAACCTCACCGTTGCCATGCTCACACAGTGCATCTTGTATCGTCAGCTCACCAACGACCGCTCCTACGAAGAGATGGAGGGCGCTTTGCGCGACTGGCTGTTGGGCTGCAACCCATGGGGCACCAGCATGATTGTTGAGCTACCTATGGGTGGCGTGTATCCCACGCAGCCGCACTCGGGCTATGTGTATCTGAACAAGGGTAACACAACGGGCGGACTGGTTGATGGCCCTGTTTATGCCTCTATCTTTAAGGGCTTGCGTGGCGTAAACCTTACCAATGGTATGCGCGCCAGCGAGGCTCATAACTATGAGCTGTTTCAGCCTGGCGACGTAGTGTATCATGATAATATGTCTGACTATAGCTCAAACGAACCTACGATGGATGGCACGGCTTCGCTTACCTTCCCCCTCTCGGTGTATGAGATGGAGGGGCGCGAGCAGACGGGCGTGACCGATAACGCTAACGTGTATGAACAGGCGGGTGCCATCATAAAAGGCGACCCCACGAAGAAACGTATCTGCCTGGTGTTCACTGCCGACGATAAGGCCGATGGCGCCAATACCATCATCAGCACACTGAAAAAAGAAAAGGTAAAGGGTGGGTTCTTCTTTACGGGTAAGTTTTATGAGATGTATCCCGACATTGTGCGCCAACTGGTGGCCGACGGACATTATGTAGGTAGCCATAGCTACGGCCACTTGCTGTATGCACCTTGGGAGAAGCGCGACTCGATGCTGGTTAGCAAGCAGCAGTTTGTTGATGATATGCTGAAGAGTTATAACACAATGGCCTCTTTCGGCATCAGCAAAGAAAAAGCACCCTATTTCATCCCGCCTTACGAATATTATAATAGTAAGGTGAACGGATGGGCGCATGAGATGGGTCTGCAAATCATCAACTTCACCCCTGGCACAGGCACCAACGCCGACTATACTACGCCTGATATGGGCGAGCGCTATAAGTCGAGCGCTCAGTTGTATAAGCGTTTGCTCGACTTTGAACGTCAGCACACGCTTAATGGCCACTTCCTCATGATTCATTTCGGAACGCATCCTTCGCGCACCGATAAGTTCTACACCCTGTTGCCCAAGATTATCAAAACCTTGCAGCACCGTGGCTACACTTTTGTGTCGGTTGAGGAAATGCTGGGTCTAAACCTGAAGTGATGTTTTGTAGAAGACGTTAACGACAGAATGAATGTTGCGATGACTGTTACCAAAACTTATGATACTGCTCGCTATATTCAAAGCCAGCTGCTTTTAGCTTGTCTTCCAGCGCGGTGCGGTCAACATTCATATCGTCGCAGAGGGCATCAAGTGAACTGTATTCGTCACGCAGCAGCATGTTTACTGCCGAAAATAACATCATCGGATCGTTGGGTAAATGTTCCATATCTATATTCTTTTCCTATTTATTAAGACAATATCAAGCTAAAGATAATGTCAAGTCTTTTTAAAGATAATATCAAGTTTAATGAGACAATATCAAGTTTAATGAGACAATATCAAGATAAAATCAAAACATCATTTATATAACAAATATTATGCCTACAAACAATATGCTGACAAATAATATACCAGCAAATAATGACGACGAGCGCTTTATGAAGGCCGCTCTTGCCGAGGCCCAGGCCGCTTACGATGAAGGTGAGATACCTGTGGGAGCCGTTATTGTGGCGGGCGGACGCATTATTGCTCGTGCCCATAACCTCACCGAGACCTTGTGCGATGTTACGGCTCATGCCGAGATGCAAGCACTTACGATGGCAGCGTCGGCTTTGGGTGGTAAGTATCTGTCGGGCTGCACGCTATACGTCACCGTAGAGCCTTGCATTATGTGTGCTGGTGCCATTGGTTGGGCTCAGGTCAGCCGCATTGTGTATGGTGCGCCTGATGAGAAACGAGGCTATGCCCTCTATGCCCCTAAAGCGTTTCATCCTAAAGCCACCGTTACGCGTGGTGTGCTTGAAGACGAATGTCGCACCCTTATGCAACGCTTCTTTCAAGAGCGGCGCTCATAGGTCTGCCGAGACATTTGCTGCAGCAATGTTTAAAAACGGTGCAAAGGTAAGCAAAAGAACGCAAGTATCGTTCCTTTGCTTACCTTTTTTCATAAATGTATCGTCTTTAAACATATACATCAATTCGTGTTTTCATTATTCTATTCGTTAATACATCCATCTATTCGTTAATCCATCCATCTATTCGTTAATCCATCCATCTATCCGACCCTTCCATCTTTCCCATCTTTCCAATCTACATTCCATGCACGTGTTTATTAATCCATAAATGCATCCATTAATGTCTTTAAAGTTTAACGAATATTAAACCCTTGCATTTTGTGCAAACATAGGTTAATTCTTTGGGGGTGATAGTAGAAAAAACGGTTATATAAGTGTTATATATATGCAACCAGGACAATGATATATAATGATACGTATGTAATCTGGTATTGCTGATAGATAGATTATTGATAGATTTTAGATAGTAGTATAATTTGAAAATAAGTTGGTTTAAGTTGTTTAAAAAATAGTATTTTAGTTCTTTATATTGGTAGAAAGGTTGTTAGTAAATTGAATTTGTAACACAACACAAAGAAGCCGTTCTTGTCGTTGAGACAGGAACGGCTTTCGCTTTATTACGGACTAATGATTAGTTGTGCTTAAATGTCAACAGCAGCGATGTTTCGTTGTACTTAAATATCATGCTGCAGCAATGATTAGTTGCGCTTAAATATCAAGCTGCAGCGACACGGGGCAGTGGTCGCTGCCCATGATTTCGTTATGTATCTCGGCGGCTGTTACCTTATCGCGAAGGCGGTCAGACACGAGGAAGTAGTCGATACGCCAGCCTGCGTTCTTCTCGCGAGCCTTGAAACGGTAAGACCACCACGAATATTTTACCTCATCGGGATGCAGCAGACGGAAGCTGTCAGTGAAGCCATTCTGCAGTAAGAATGTCATCTTTTCGCGC
Organism: uncultured Prevotella sp.; assembly: GCA_934230965.1. Taxonomy (GTDB): domain Bacteria; phylum Bacteroidota; class Bacteroidia; order Bacteroidales; family Bacteroidaceae; genus Prevotella. The sequence continues at coordinate 2,493 of CAKQFW010000033.1, read as the reverse complement.
TCTTGGTCTGTGAAACCCGCGTTCTGTCGGTTTGTCTTCGGGTTTTTGAGGTCAATCTCTTGGTGTGCTACGTTTAGGTCGCCACACACAATGACGGGCTTTTGCTCGTCTAATTGGTGCAGATACTGGTAGAAAGCCTCTTCCCATGTCATGCGATAGTCGAGGCGACGCAGCCCATCTTGCGAGTTGGGCGTATATACCGTGACGAGGAAGAAGTGGTCAAACTCGAGTGTGATGACACGTCCTTCGTGGTCGTGTTCCTCAATGCCCAGGCCGTAGGTTACGTTCAGCGGCTGGTGTCGGCTGTAGATGGCCGTGCCCGAATAGCCTTTCTTCTCGGCATAGTTCCAATACGATTGGTAGCCAGGGAATTGTAAGTCGAGCTGCCCGGCCTGCATCTTCGTCTCCTGTAGGCAGAAAAAGTCGGCATCAAGGGCCTTAAAGCTATCTTCAAAGCCCTTTGTTGCGCAAGCCCTTAGGCCGTTAACGTTCCAAGATACAAATTTCATTATGTTTTATCTTTTATTGCCTTTCATACCCAGTGCGCTTTGCACTTCGTAGGGAATACCGTCGATCTCCATTCGGCTGATGATGATATTAGCGGCCACTTTCTTGTTCTGGAAGGCTAAGAGTGAATAGTAGCCTTGGTTGCCATAAACGTAAGCGGTGCCGAAGGTGACGGTTACGCTATGGTTCTGTCCATCAACTGCGAACGAGGTGTTATACTTATAATCAGTATATTTGGGCAAGAACCAGAACTGGTAGTAGTTGCCAGAAGCTGATGCCGAAGGTTTATAAACGTCATACAGGCTCATATTGAAGACGATGGTCTGCGTGGGAGCCTTTTCCATTATCGAGCGATTATTAGCGTCGGTTACGAATAATTTCAGCGCACTGAGTGGGAAGTTTTGAACGGTAGCTGTTGAGTCGATCACGTTCCAGCTGATATCTGCCGAGTCGGGTTTCTCAGCATTTCTGTTGGGAATGTACACTTTACCCTCGTATGTGCCAGCGGTTACCATCATGGCTTCCTGCTTTTGTTCTTTTGAGGGCGGTGTATAACCAGTGCCATTATCATCTGTGCTAAGACATGACGTGAGAGATGTTGCTGCCAATGCTATGCAGAGCAGCGAGAGAAAAGCTGTTTTTAATTTGTTCATATCAAATAATACTTTTTTGTTCATTACTAAATATATAATGTGCTTTCGCGCCATTTCTTGCATAAAAGAGGAAGAAAAATTGTTTATTTTCTTGTTTTTCTCTTTTCTTCCCTTTGCTGTTCCCCTTCAAGCGTTCTTATATCCTTCTTGCTTCGCCTCTGAGCAGGTTCATAAACTCTTCGCGGGTCTTGGCCTGGTTGAAGGCTCCGCTGAAGGCGCTGGTGGTGGTGATGCTGTTTTGTTTCTCTACGCCACGCATCTGCATGCACATGTGTTTAGCCTCTACAACCACCATCACACCCAGAGGTTTGAGGGTTTCTTGTATGCAGTCCATAATTTGTTGTGTGAAGCGCTCTTGCACCTGCAGACGATGACTGAAGATATCTACCACGCGAGCAATCTTGCTCAACCCCGTGATATATCCGTTGGGTATGTATGCCACGTGTGCTTTGCCGTAGAAGGGCAGCATGTGGTGTTCGCACATTGAGAAGAAGTCGATGTCTTTTACCATGACCATTTGGTTATACTTCTCGGCAAACAATGCGTCGGTCAGCACCTTGTGTGCGTCCATGGCGTAGCCTCTTGTCAGCACTTGCATGGCCTTTGCCACGCGCATGGGAGTTTTTTCCAGGCCCTCGCGGTCTGGGTCTTCGCCAAGCAGTGTCAGCACTTGGCGGTAGTGTGCGGCGAGCTCGTCAAGCCCTTCGCGGTATTCTGTTTCTGGATTCATCTGTTTGTTGTTTGTTTTCTTTTCGGTGGCCTTAATGGTTTTAGTAGGCCACGGTTATTTTTCCGCTTACGATGCAGGCTTCTTTGAAGCCCAACTTTTTCAGTTGTTTTAAGATATGGCTTGCCTCTTCATAGGAGCGGAAGTTGCCTACGCGGCAAATCCATCGTGGCGAGTAGAAGTGTACATATACGGGCAGTTCTGGGAACACTGCTTTTACGTCGTTTCCAGCCTGTTGCACTCTTTTTTTGTCTTGTCGGCTATTTCCACCGCTCAGCACTTGCACGCGATATCCGTTTACCTTGTAGCTTCGTTTGGGTAGCTTTCGTCGTGTGTCGATGATTGCGCCTTCGTTTTCTGTTTCGTTGTTGTTTTCAGCGTTTGCGTTATGCTCGCTGTGTTGTATATTGTTCCTGTTGGCAGGATGTTCCTCTTTCTTGTTATTGTCGGCTTTCTTGTTATTATCGACTTTGCCTGGTTTGTGTGGTGTTGTGTTTGTGGTGGTGTTAGTGTTTTCAGGTTTCTTTGTTTCTACCTTTTTATGTCCCGACACGTCGGCGTTGTCTACCAGTTCGTCAATGTCGTGGCTTTGAACAACCGTTACCG
>CAKQFW010000032.1 GCA_934230965.1 uncultured Prevotella sp. | reverse complement strand
CGTTTTGTATAGAACATTAATGTCCATTAATTGAACATTAATATAGAACCGCGCGAAGCGCGTATTAATGATAATAAGGTTAGATAAGGAAAACAGCCTCGATACCGAAGTACCGAGGCTGTTATAAAATATTATATTTTATTTATACTTTCTTGTTATTAATAAATACAGATGCAATGCTAACAACGCCAACAAGACCAAATATACCAGCAAACCAAGCACGATCAAGATAAAGAGCAAAGGCTGCAAGTCCCATTGTCACAACTATAGATAAAAAAGCGAAGAACATACCCCACCAATTCATGCGTCCTACCTTGTGTTCATTGTAGTTCAAAATCTTTAATTTCTTTTCGTCTTGTTTGTGACGGTGAAGTTGCTCACGCTCCGACGACTTAATAAGAAAATCAACAATTTTCGGATCTACTTTTTGATACTCAACCAATTCTTGAGGAGCAGGCAATATATTATCATCTACAGACACCGTTTGTTCTATTTGGTTCCCATAAGCGCCCCCATTTGATATTTTAGTGTCTTTTATTGAAATCGATTGTTAGCCATTGTTCAAAATCAAATTATTAAATGCCGTGCGTACGTCACGAGCGATATTGTCACGATCTTTTTTAAGGTTCTCTACATCAGTGTGACGATTTGATGACGTAGAGAACATCTCGCGCTTCAAAGCCTCAATCTCGGGCGAATTCTCTTCGTAAGTTCCTGAAGAGGCACGGCGCAAAACAGAAACTCCATTTTTAACAAAATGGGTAAAGTTATTAATAATGCACATAGATTTGCCTCCTTTTATCTATTATATGGTTTCTTTCTGCAAAGTAAGTTGTTTTTTTTGACATAACCATCATTTAAAATATAAAAAACCATACTAAAACTAAAAAATAGCACTTAAAGCCCTAATATTCATTTACAAACAGTTTCTATACCGAAACCTCAAGACTAGTATTGTGATAAAAAACCCATCACTCAGAACTTGGCACCGTTGTCTGTTGTTTTGTTATAGCATATTTATATTTTTTATGCCCACCCCCGAAACGGAGGGCTTTTGATTATTCATTTTCCATCAGTTCGTAAACTAAATCCATAATGTAGATTTCAATTTCTCGCGCACCGTTGGGGTAGGCTTTTCTGTAAAAAGACAAAGTCCAACTTCGAGTAATCGGGCTGCACTTCAGCAAATGATAAAGGCAGTTGCCTCATAATATTTTCTTTCACAACTCAGCAGGTAAAGCAAAGAGGAGGTATAAGGGAAGGTTTATAATGCCTTCTTCTTCATTTTTTGAATATGGTAGCAAACTTGTGCGCAAAGCATATTTGGGCATATACTTTTGTCGATACACCTTCAAGCTTTTCGCATTCATGGTTAAGCCCGCTTTACACTCAAGCGGATACACCTCCATACCGTCAGAGACAAGGAAGTCGATTTCTGCCGTTGACGAGGAGGTCCAATAAAAATTTGTTTGTAGGCGTTTGAACAATTGTAACTCTTGACATACATATTGTTCAGTCAGTGCTCCCTTGAATTCTTCAAATATACGGCTACCTTCGAGTATAACTTTAGGCGAAACGCCACTAATACATCTAAGTAGGCCTACGTCTAACAAAAACACTTTAAACGATTTTAAATCGGCATAAGCTTTAAGTGGAACATCTGGCTTGCTAATATTATATGTACGTATAATTTCACCTGCATCGCTCAGCCACATAATAGCGTCTTCATATTCTCTTGCGCGGGCTCCATCGCGCACCAAACCGTAAACAAACTTTTTATTTTCCTTGGCAAGTTGTGATGGTATGCTGTCCCATATATATCTTATTTTCTCTACCATCTGCTTCGGTGCATGCTTAGAGAAATCGTTTTCATAGGCAGTGACTAACTGTTTTTGCACATCATCAACATCGAAGAAGTCGTGCGTGTCTAACCATTTTAAAATGACCGACGGCATGCCGCCTATTACGAAGTATTTCTTCAAATAGTCGGTAAGTTTTTCTGTAAATGGAGCCAGATTGCGGTTGCCATCTCTTAAAATATAATTTAATAACATCTCCTCTCCATTGGCTAACAGAAACTCATGAAAAGAAAGAGGATAGAGATCAAGAAACTCTACTTTGCCTACGGGAAATGAGGTCCCTTCGTGCAATGCCACTCCTAACAGTGAACCAGCGCAGCAGATGGCATATTCGGGTGCTTCTTCTGCAAAATATTTTAAAGATGTTAAAGCACGTGGCATCTCTTGCACCTCGTCAAAGATTAATAGCGTATCGTTAGGCAATATTTTGCTTCCTGTGTATACAGATAGCTGTTCAATGATACGTTGTGGAGATAGTGTGCCTTCAAAAATTGCTCCTAAAACATCCTTTTGTTCAAAGTTGATATAGCAAACGTTTTTGAAAAACCGCTTGCCGAAATCTTTAAGCAACCAGGTTTTGCCTACCTGTCGTGCTCCTCGAAGAATAAGGGGCTTGCGGTCGTATTTATCTTTCCATTTTTGCAGTTCGCTTATAAGTATTCTTTCCATATTTGTTTCTTTTTTTTGCAAAAATACTAATAATCAGTAAATTGCAATAACATAATCACATTTTCGGCACGACTTTTAACTAATATTATCACATTTTCCTGACGAGTTTTCTGACAATCATCACATTTTCCTAACGACTTTTCAGACAATCATCACATTTTCCTGACGACTTTCACTTAGAGCATGATCGTTTGAAGCGTTAAACCCATACAGAGCGGTGACAGGCGAAACTTGAGCTATTATTAATGAGGTTGTTGATTATTGTTTTCTGATACCTCGCATTGTCTTCCAAAACACGTCTCCCAATCGTTGTAACCACTTAAAAGCACTTGATTTAAAACAAACCTTTGCGTTTGTCGTGTCTATATAGCAAAAAAGGAGCAAAAGGAAGAATGGGGGTAGATAATTAGTGGTTTATGGCGCTCAGTTAGAAAATTATGTGTACCTTTGTCTTGGAAATCTAAGAATGAACTCAAAAAGTGTTGCACATATCTATTAAACCCGAAAACTGCAGCTTGAAAGGTTCTCACAACTAAACATATAATTATGCTTAAACAAATTATTAACGGCCGCATCCTTACACCTCAGGGATGGCTTGAAGGTGGCTCAGTAATTATCGATGGCAATAAAATTAAGGCCGTGTCGAACAGTAATCTCTTTATCGTTGATGCCGAAATTATCGACGCAAAAGGTTGCTATGTAGTGCCTGGCGGCATTGAGATGCACGTACATGGCGGTGGCGGACGCGACTTTATGGAGGGCACAGAAGAGGCTTTCCGTGTGGCCATTAAGGCTCACATGAAGCACGGCACCACATCTATCTTCCCCACCCTGTCGTCTTCAACCGTACCCATGATTGAGGCCGCTTGCGAAACCTGCCAAAAGATGATGGACGAGGAGAACAGCCCCGTACTGGGATTGCACCTCGAAGGCCCCTACTTCAACCCCAAACAGGCTGGCGCCCAAATTCCTGAGTGGATTAAGGCACCTGTGGCCGAAGAATATGAACCCCTACTTGAAAAATATCCTTGCATCAAGCGCTGGGACGAGGCTCCTGAGCTACCTGGCTCAATCGAGTTTATCAAGGCTTGCTGCAAGCACGGTGTTTTAGCATCTATCGGCCACACACGCGCTACCTATAAAGATGTGGTGGCCGCCCACAATGCGGGCATGATGCACGCCACACACTTCTATAACGCCATGCCCGTGGTATATAAGGAGCACGAGTTTAAGGTGCCTGGCACCGTAGAGAGCGTTTATGCCCTGCCAGATATGAGCGTTGAGGTGATTGCCGACGGCATACACGTGCCCCCCGTAATGCTGCGCGTGGTATATCAAATAAAGGGTGTAGAGAAGACAGCTCTCATTACCGACTCGCTGGCATGTGCTGCAAGCGACGAGGGTGTAGCTTTCGACCCCCGCGTTATCCTCGAAGATGGCGTATGCAAACTGGCCGACCACTCGGCATTGGCTGGCTCTATCGCCACCATGGACCGCCTTATTCGCACCTGTGTGAAGATGGCTAACATACCTATGGCCGATGCTTGCCGCATGGCCAGCGAAACCCCTGCCAAGATTATGGGCGTGTTCGACCGCAAGGGCTCGCTCGAAGATGGCAAAGATGCCGACATCATGATGTTCGACGACGACCTCAAACTTACCTATGTTATGCAGATGGGTAACGAGGTTACCAACGAGCTCTAAAAAGAACATAAGATATCACACTACTTTGATAAATTAACTTAAGTTTCGCAAGTCTTCGACATGCGAAACTTAAACAAACAAGAATAGTATGCTGAAGCAAATAGTCAATGGTCGCATCCTCACCCCTAAGGGATGGCTCGATGGCGGATCTGTAGTAATCGACGGCAATAAGATTAGAGCCGTTTCAAATATCAACTTACACGTCGTAGGTGCTGAAATAATCGACGCCAAGGGTGGCTATGTAGTGCCCGGAGGCATTGATATGCACACACACGGCGGTGGAGGCCGCGACTTTGTGGAGGGCTCAGAAGAGGCTTTCCGCACAGCTGTCAGCGCTCATGTAAAACATGGCACCACAGCAATGTATCCTACACTGTCAACATCGACAGTGCCTATGATAGAAACGGCGTGCAAAACTTGCCAAAAGCTGATGGATGAGGAAGATAGCCCCGTACTCGGACTGCACATCGAAGGGCCCTATCTGAACCCCGCTCAAGCGCGTGTGCTCGACCCCGATTTGAGCAAAGCCCCCGAACCCGAAAAGTATGAGCCGCTGCTCGACAACAATCCTTGCATCAAGCGCTGGGACGAGGCTCCTGAGTTGCCTGGCTCAATCGAGTTTATTGAGGCTTGCCGCCGTCATGGTGTACTTACCGCCCTCACGTGCACACACGCTACCTTTGAAACGGTAGAGGCCGCACATAATGCTGGCATGACCCATGCTGCCCACTTCTATAACGCTATGCCTGTGGTGTATAAGGAGCACGAGTTTAAGGTGCCAGGCACCGTAGAGAGCGTGTATGCCTTGCAAGACATGACGGTAGAAACCATTGCCGACGGCATACATGTGCCCCCCGTAATGCTGCACGTGGTATATCAGATTAAGGGTGTAGAGAAGATGGCACTTATCACCGACTCGCTGGCGTATGCAGCAAGCAATGGTGAGGTTACTTGCGAGCCACGCGTCATCCTGGAAGATGGTGTGTGCAAGTTGGCCGACCACTCGGCATTGGCAGGCTCTATCGCCACCATGGACACCCTTATTCGCACCTGTATCTTGAAGGCCGAAATCCCAATGATTGACGTCTTCCGTATGGCCAGCGAAACACCCGCCAAGATTATGGGTGTGTTTGACCGCAAAGGCTCTATCGAAGAAGGTAAAGATGCCGACATCATGATGTTTGATAAAGACATCAACCTTACCTATGTAATGCAGATGGGCCGCGAGGTAACCAACCTACTGTAAGAAAAAAAACTATCTATAAGTGTTTATGCGCCCTGTAAAGACTAAAGGCCCATGCTTTCATGGCTTAGTCTTTACAGGGCGCTTTGTGTTTCAAAAGAGAAATCATAAAATAATATAAAGCGCGGCTTTGCAACCGAGTTGCAAAATAAAAGTAGTAATTTTGCATTGTGAAATCATCCGTACGCAAATATTTGGCGGCATTGGGCACAGTGGTGTTGCTCATGCTCGTGCTCTTCCCCCACCATCATCATGAGGGTGGAGCGTTTTGCGTGTCGGTGCAGATGTGCCAAAAAGATGGGCGCATAAACGATGAGCATACGCATCATTGTCACAACCTAAAGCTTGAACAGCACCATCTGTTCTTACCCATAGGCCAAAAAGATTTTGCGACACAGCTGGCTCATGATAATATGGGCGGAGGCTTTGGCGGCAATGATGGCTTTGGTGGAGGAACCCCTTTGTGCCTTTCTCCCGACTTTTGGAACAATCATTATTTTTATTCATATCTTTTTGCAACTACTGGCACAAACGGTTTTGTGTCGGCCGATGCTGCATTACTGTCTGGCTGCCACGCCAAGCACTGGAAACGACGCGGCCCTCCGACTCTTGTTGTATTGTAAATTTCTGACGTTTTGCAAGTTATTGCTTCAGCAAGAACTGGTCTGTTCGGCTTTGCCGCTTGCTTCAGAAAGAACTTGCAACTTACTAACTATCAGCATACTGATAACCCAAAAATACAACAAGAACAATGAAAATAAAATATTTAAGCGTATGCATGGCTGCCATTGCAGCTATGTCGCTACTGGCGTGTCATGGTGCTCACGATGACCATGACCACGATCACGATGCCGACGAGCATGAAACCACCAAAGCCGATGCCCATGACGAGCACGGCACCGACGATATACATTTTACTGATGCACAAGCCAAGGCGTGCAACCTAAAGGTAGAGATGCTACAGCCCTCAACCTTTGCCGAGGTGGTGCACGTGAGCGGACGTGTGCTGCCTGCTCAAGGTGCCGAAGCGACGGTAACGGCAACGATGGCTGGCATTGTGAGCTTTACAGGAAAGAGTCTAACCGAGGGTGTGGCCGTGAACGCGGGCAAGACACTGTTTGTGATTGACGCCCAGCAGATGGCCGACGGCAACCCCGCCGCCGTAGCACAGAGCGAGGCAAAGGCCGCCAAGCTGGCCTATGAGCGAGCCAAGAAATTGGCCACCGACCATATTATCTCACAACGCGAGTTGGAAGATGCGCGCCAACGTTATGAGGCGGCGTCGGCCACGGCTAAGAGTCTGGGTTCTGGAGCGCAACGTCGTGCCATGGCTACCCCCATCAGCGGCTATATTAAAAACTTGCTTGTAAAGCCTGGCGACTATGTGTCGGCGGGTCAGGCCTTGGCCACGGTAACGCAGAGCCGCCACGTGCAACTGCGTGCCGATGTGCCCGAACGCTGCTATGGCATGTTGCCCCGCATTGTGTCGGCCAACTTCCGCATGGCTTACGACAGCGACCATCGCATCTATTCAATCAGTGAGCTGGGTGGCCGACTGGTGTCGAAGGGAAAAGCCTCTGACACCGACGACTTCTTCGTGCCCGTTATCTTCGAGTTTAACAACAGTGGCGACATTGTGGCTGGCAGCTTTGCCGAGGTATATCTGCTCGGTGCTCAGCGCAGTGGCGTGCTGGCAGTGCCATCGGCAGCGGTAACCGAGGCACAGGGCCTCTTCTTTGTGTATGTGCAAACGGGCCATGACGAGTATCGCCGCGTAGAGGTGAAGACAGGTGCCACCGATGGCAAACGTATCGAGATATTGAGCGGCCTGAAAGCTGGCGACAAGGTGGTAACACAGGGTGCCACACAGGTGCGCTTGGCTGCCAGTGCCAGCGTTGTGCCTGAGGGACATCACCATTAGTTGACGAGTAGACTAGTTGACGAGTTGACGAGCTGCTACCTATACTTATTAAAGTAGTTATACAGAGTTTGAGTTGTAAAAGCAAACTGCTCGTTCGCTCGGCTTTGCGCTTGCCTAAACAAGAGCTATCAGCTTAACAAAGGCATGCAAAACTAAAATTATTTAGAAACAAAACATTCAAGAATCGTGTTAAACAAGATAATATCTTTTTCATTGCATAACCGCCCTGTCATCCTCTTCTTCACCGTGCTGCTGATGATAGTGGGAATATGGACGGCATGCAAGATGGAGGTGGATGTTTTTCCCGACCTCAACGCCCCCACCGTGGTGGTGATGACCGAGGCACAGGGCATGGCATCAGAAGAGGTAGAACGCCTCGTAACCTTCCCGATAGAAACCGCCGTAAACGGCGCCACCGATGTGCGCCGTGTGCGTTCATCGTCTACCACAGGCTTTTCGGTAGTGTGGGTAGAGTTTGATTGGGGAACCGACATCTACCGCGACCGACAAATAGTGTCAGAGAAATTGGCCACCATTGGCGACGCCTTGCCCTCAGGTGTGGGGCAACCCACGCTGGGCCCACAGTCGAGCATCCTGGGCGAGGTGATGTTTATTGGCTTAACGGCCGACTCTACCTCGCTGGGCGACCTTCGCACCTTGGCCGACTGGACCATACGTCCGCAGCTACTCTCAACGGGTGGTGTGGCACAGGTAACGGTGATGGGTGGCAACCTAATGGAGTATCAGATACGCTTGCACCCCGAGCGCATGCGCCATTATGGTGTTACGCTTACACAGGTGATGGATGCCACTCGCAACATGAACCGCAACGCATCGGGCGGTGTGCTATATGAACGCGGCAACGAATATATTGTGCGCGGTATGCTGTCAACCAACAGCACCCAGCAGATGGGGCAAGCCGTGGTGGGCACCACCCCCAAGGGGCAACCCGTGGTGCTGGCCGACATAGCCGATGTGCAGATGGGGCCGAAGAGCCCCAAGATGGGTTTGGCCTCGGTATCGGGCAAGCCTGCCGTGCTGCTCACCGTTACCAAGCAGCCATCTACCAGCACGCTGCAACTAACCGAGAAGCTTGATGCCGTGGTGGCGCAGATGCAAGCCTCATTGCCTAAAGACGTAAAGGTAAACACGCAGCTTTATCGTCAGCAAAACTTTATCGACTCGTCTATATCAAACATAAAGAAGTCGCTGATTGAGGGTGGCATCTTCGTGGTGCTTGTGCTCTTCATCTTCTTAATGAACGCTCGCACCACCGTCATCTCGCTCGTCACCATACCCTTATCGCTGCTCATCACCATGCTGGTGCTACACGCTATGGGCCTCACCATCAACACCATGAGCATTGGCGGTATGGCCATAGCCATTGGTTCGCTGGTAGACGATGCCATTGTTGATGTAGAAAACGTGTTTAAGCGCCTACGCAAGAACGCCCGTCTGCCCAAAGAACAACGGCAGAGCAAAATCGACGTTATCTTTCATGCTTCGCACGAGGTGCGCATGCCCATCCTCAATTCTACACTTATCATCGTGGTGAGCTTCGTGCCCTTGTTCTTCCTTTCAGGGCTCGAGGGCCGCATGTTGGCACCGCTGGGCATCAGCTTCATCGTGTCGTTGTTTGCCTCTACGTTGGTAGCCCTCACCCTCACCCCCGTGCTCTGCTCTTATCTGCTTAAGGACGGAACGGGAAGAGAAGAAAGTGAAGAGGGAAGAGGGAAGAGGGAAGAATTCAATGGTGACAGCCACAACAGCTCGGGCTTACAGGAGCCGCGGTGGGTGCGTGCCATGAAGGTGCGCTACGAGCAGCTGCTTATAAAGGTGCTTGAGGGCCCCAAGCGTGCTATCCTCATCGTAACAGGTGTGTTGGTGGCTCTCACGCTCGTGCTGTTCTTCAACCTCGGCCGTTCGTTCTTGCCGCCCTTCAACGAGGGGTCGTTCACCATCAATGTGAGCACACTGCCTGGCGTGTCGTTTGAAGAGAGCGACCGCATAGGCGAACAGGCCGAAAAGCTGCTCTTGCAGGTGCCCGAAGTGAAAGATGTGGCTCGCAAGACAGGCCGTGCCGAGCTCGACGAGCATGCGTTGGGCGTAAACACCAGCGAGATGGAGGTGCCCTTCGAGCTGAAAGACCGCAGTAAAGACGAGGTGATGGCCGACATTCGTGCCAAGCTGCGCACGCTGCCAGGCGTAAATGTAGAGATAGGTCAGCCCATCTCGCACCGCATTGATGCCATGCTGTCGGGCACCAAAGCGGGCATCGCCATCAAGGTTTTTGGCCCCGACCTCAGCACCCTACACTCGTTGGGCATGCAGATACAGCAAGCCACACACGACATTGAGGGCGTGACCGACCTTAACGTAGAACAACAGGTTGAGCGTCCGCAGCTCATCATACGTCCGCGCCGCACACTGCTGGCCAGCTATGGCATCACCTTGCCACAGTTTGCCGAGTGTGTAAACGTGGCCTTAGGTGGCGAGGTGGTGAGCCAAGTGCAAGATGGCGGCAAGACCTTCGACCTTACCGTGCGCATGGCCGACGAAGATATCAACTCGATAGACCACATTAGAGATATGCTTATCGACACGGGCGATGGCCGACAGGTGGCCTTCTCTGACATGGCCGACATCGAATCGTCGGCAGGGCCCAACACCATTAGCCGTGAAAACGCACAACGCAAGTTGGTGGTGTCGGCCAATGCACAGGGACGCGACATGCGCAGCGTGGTAAACGATATGCGCCAAGCCATTGAAACAAAGGTGAAGATGCCCGACGGATACCGCGTAGAATATGGCGGACAGTTTGAAAGCGAAGCCGCTGCCTCGCGCCTGTTGTTAGGCCTCTCGGTGGTGAGCATCATCGTTATCTTGTTGCTGCTTTACCTACAGTTTCGATCATGGAAGCAGAGCGTGGTGGTACTGCTAAACCTACCGCTGGCCCTCATTGGTGGCGTTATGGCGCTGGTGGTAACGGGTGGCGTCATCAGCATACCCGCCATCATAGGCTTTATCTCGCTCTTTGGTATGGCCACACGTGGCGGCATGCTACTGGTTGATAGGTATAACGAGCTGGCCAGCCGTGGCCTCAGCCATCGCGAGGTGGTGGTGCGTGGCTCGCTCGACCGCTTACTGCCCATCCTTATGACGGCCCTTAGCTCGGGCCTGGCCCTCATACCCCTGGCTTTAGGCAGCGCCTTGCCTGGCAATGAGATACAAAGCCCCATGGCGCAAGTAATGCTGGGCGGCTTGCTCACCAGCACACTGCTCAACCTGGTTATCGTGCCGCTCATGGCTCCGATGAAGGTGCAAAAAGCAAACAAAGCTACTGAATAAAAACCATTTTTTTGATACAAGTAATATGACACATATATTATATAAGAACATCATGGCCACGCTCTTGCTCTCGGCCTCGGTCTTAACGGCGTGGGGGCAAGAGGCCGAGGCTACAGATGGGGGCCAAACAGAGATGGCGCCCACCACCTCGTTCACAGTTTGGGCCAATGAGATGCAAACCATAGCGCGCAACAACACCACGCTGAAAGCTATGTACCAACAACTAAAAGCCAACCAACTGGCCAATGCTGCCGACAACGCCCTACCCGACCCCGAGGCCGAAGTGGCCTATATGTTTGGCAGTCCCAAGGGCGTAGAGCCGCGCACCAATGTGACCGTTACGCAGCAGCTCGACTGGGGCGTGCTTACAGGCCGACGTCGCAAGCTGTCGCTGGCTGCCAACACGGCCGCCGTGGCCGAATATAGAGTGGCGTATCAGGCGGTGATGGCCGAGGCCGATGCTGCCCTGGTGCAAATGGTATATTATAATCGCCTGTGTAGCGAATTGGAAAACCGCTGCCGTGAGGCCCGCGACATTATGCAGATGTTTGAAAAAAAATATAACGATGGCGACGCAAACCTTATTGAACTGAACAAGGTGAAGCTGAACACATCAATGAGCGAAGCCGAACTGCAACGCGCCAAGGCCGACCGTGCCGCCCTGGCGCAAACCCTGCAACGTCTCAATGGGGGCACACCCCTAGCTATGCCCCACACCACTTATCCCGCCACCACCACGCTGCCGCCACTGGCCACGCTGAAAGAGGCCCTGCCCCATACCGCTGGTGTGGCTCAGGCTGAAGCCTCGCTGGAGCAGAGCACCGCTGCGGTGAAGTTGGCCAAGGTTGAAGGCATGCCCCAGTTTACGGTGGGCTTTCAAGGCGAATATATCAAAGACAACAACTATAGTGGGCCGAGCATAGGCCTCACAATACCGCTGTGGGGCAACACCCGGCGCAAGGTTAAGGCAGCACGCGCCACACAGGTAGCCAGCCAGTTAAGCCTTGTTGCCGCCCGCCAGCAACAACAGTCTACGCTCAACCAACTATATTTTCAAGCCACACAGCTCAACGCCACAGCGCAGCAACTGAAGACCCATCTTGACGCCACCACCAACGACACCCTTTTGCGCCGCTCGCTGGAAGCTGGACAGCTGTCGGTGCTCAATTATCTTCTTGAGCAGTCGTTCTACTATTCGGCTCGCACAGCACTGCTTGAGGCCGAACGCGATGCACAGTTGGCGGTGTCGCAAGTGCGGGCGCTGATGTATTAAGATGTAGATATAACAATTTATCGTCGCGCGTTTATATTTAGAACATTAATGTCCATTAATTGAACATTAATAAAAAACCGCAAGCAATGCAAAGTATTGCGAGCAAACAAAAAAAAGAACAACAAGAACATTTTTTCTGAGACACATTGATATGTGTGTTACAAGAAAAAATGTTCTTGTTGTTCTTTTATTATTTAATGTTGTATTGTATTAGCGTGACAGCAAGTGCATCTCGCCCAAGACAAAGAGCAAGGTGTAGCCCAGCACCAAACCTATGATACCCATAGTAACACCTATCTTCATCATCTGCTTTTGCTGAACCAAACCCGTTGAGTGAGCAATAGCATTAGGAGGCGTACTGATAGGCAACGCCATAGCTACCGATGCCGCCACAGCAATGCCAATGAGCACGGTGGGGGTGCCACCAATGCCATCGAGCGACGAGCCCATGCCCTTGCACACCACGGCAAGGATAGGCACCAGCAGCGCTGCAGTGGCCGTGTTTGAAATAAAGTTAGAGAGCAGGTAGCAGATAAGACCCGAGATGATAAGGATGGCGATAGCCGACCATGATCCGAAGGGAATACTCTTAATAGCGTTCTCGGCCAACCCCGATTCGTTCAAGGCTAGTCCCAGTGCAAAACCACCAGCCACCATCCAGATAACGCTCCAGTTTATGTCTTGCAGGTCTTTAGCCGTTACCACACCTGTGATGGCAAACACCACAATGGGCAGCATAGCCACCGTATTGGCACCCACACCTGTTACCTTATCCAGCATCCACAGTGCCACCGTAACAACAAAGGTTACAGCCACCACCACGGTGCGCCAGTTGTGCTGCAGCTCGCCACCTATGGTAAGGTGAATGTTCTTTTTTGTAAAGGGGAAAAACTTCTTCAACAGCATCCAACCAATGAGCAATAGCACAATGGTGAGGGGCATCATAAAAGCCATCCACTCACCAAAGCCCAAGTTAAGGTCAAGGCCGTTAGGGTCGTTAAGATATTTCAGCGCAATGGCATTGGGCGGTGTGCCAATGGGGGTGCCCATACCACCAATATTGGCAGCTACGGGTATCGACAGCGTCAGTGCAATACGTCCTTTACCATCGGGGGGCAACGATCTAAACACGGGAGTAAGAAAGGTAAGCATCATGGCAGCTGTGGCCGTGTTACTAACAAACATTGAGAACACGCCCGTAATGAGGATAAAGCCCAGCAGCACGTTCTCACTCTTCGTGCCAAAAGGCTTTATCAGCGTGCGCGCCAGCAGCACATCAAGGCCCGACTTGGTAGCGGCAATAGCCAGAATAAAGCCACCCAAGAACAAAATGATGATAGGGTCGGCAAAGGTGGCCATAAGCGAGGTGTGGCTTAGCAGCTCGCTCTTGTCTATGCCCTCACGCATAAAATTAAACGCACTGTTCGATGTTGTAAACAGCAACAATCCGATAACACTTACCGACGTAGCCCACGAGGGTATAGCCTCAGTAATCCACAAAATGGTGGCCAGGGCAAAAATGGCAATAATGCGTTCTTGCACCACCGTAAGGCCTTCGATGCCATAGGCGTCGAGCGGAAGGTTCCATAACACAGCGGTAACAATGGCCGCTATTGTAAACATGATGGCCTTCCTCACATTAAAGGAGCCATCCAGCAGAGCTTTTGTTTCTTTAGGCATAATAATATTTTTAGATTTTATTTTTAGGTATTTTCTTTTTTCATGCTAATGCATACCACGCATGGCCACATCTACACTAAGCCGGCGAGTGTGTGCATTTTAGCTATAACGTTGCAAAGGAAAAGAAAAAACTTGATAATAGCAAATATTTTCAACACCCTTTTTTCTCTACCACTGCTTTTTAAACGAATGTTAACCTTTTAGGCCCGTAAGATAAGTTCAAGGTCAACTACAT